>DOVL01000259.1 GCA_003520105.1 Lachnospiraceae bacterium
CTTGTATCGTGTGAACCATAATAAGAAACCAGTTCAGACGATGGATTCCTCTTTTCATCACAAAATATAACTTTAATCTTTTTCTTGGTTAATTCACTGAGTAAATACGCTGTAAGAGAAACGGCAGTACTTTCAATTATGAGAATCCCTATCTCATCAATATGAATTTTGACTGTTTCCGCTCCTCTTACAACAAGATATCCAATCTGATAATCAAGCTTTGCATTTTGTGATATAACAACTGACCGCCAACTCATATCGTTAACAGGTCAATCTGGCTTTCATACAGACCTGTGACAGATTGGTTTATTAACATAACTTCTTCCCTATCAGTAATATTTTTTCCGGGTTGCATCTTACCACTCTTTTTAGCCCCACCAATCAATCCTAAATCAAAACCTTGATTCTCGAAAGAGAATTCTTTTAATATATTTATTAATGCTAAGATCTGATTATCTAGTGATAATCCAATGAATAATGATCTTCCTTTTTCTAAAACACTTGTAATAGATGCCAAACGTTTTGAGTATATACCATCCTTATTCTTTTCTAATAGTATATCGTAGAGTTTTATATTATTCTCCTCACACAAAATATTATTATTCTTCTCAGGATAATCAGATATTTTTTTTATGTAATACTTCCAATATGGATCAACTATTAGTTGAACTTCATTGCTTGTTGCCAATTGATTTCCACCCTTTCCTGTTAGGCAAATATCAAACCCATCAATTCTTATCCTTGAATACACCTTAATTCTATCCAGTCTAACACTCGGCTCATCCAATCCCAATCCATTCTCTTTATCCGCACACCAAGCTTCAAGCTTTTCTTTAGTATCAAGCTTGCTCTTCAAATATAAAGGTAGTGCCTCAATAGTCCTGATCCTCTTACCTTTCTTTGTATGCTCAACAAGGAAGAAATGAGTCGTTGTAAGCGTAGAATATCCACCATAGCGATTTGGATTAAGTCTATCGTCAGAAGTATTTGCACTGATATAGCCGATACCGCTACTTGCTTTTTCAGCGCTCCATATAGTCTGATTTGATATAGCACCATGAGCCTCAAAGTTCATCCTTGTAACTATCGGTGTATTCTTTCTCATTACCTTAAGTACTGTTTCAAGGGACTTATTTTCTCCATGTCTAACCCATGCAACCTCACCATTACGTTTCACATCGAAATTGAATATCTTGTCCATATGATATCTTTCTTTATCTTCTTCAGACAGATTTGAAGCATTCTTCTGATTCCGATATTCCTTAACATAATTCAAAGAATTCTGTGTAAACTTAACATCATAAACATTTCCCACAACGATATTCAAATATGCATCATTTGCATGATGGAAATCATTAATAATACGGCATTTAACAAGTTCCGGATGAATAACTGATGACTTCTCGGTTTCTTTGTCATATTTCATAGAGAATTTATGTCTGAACTCACTGACATTACCGGCTTTTGCATATACAATCCTACATTGTTCATTGCCAAACGAACTCTTGAGAAGCTCAGCGATAACCTTTGTAGCCTGTCTTGTTTCAACAAGCTGTCTGTTTACAAAATTGGCAAGCTCTTCATCAGTAAGCTCATCAGTTCTTGTCAGTCTCTTATATTTCTCATCATTAAGGAATCCCTGATCCTTAAGTAAATTCCAGAATGAACGCATATTATTCTGCCAATCACTGAAGATAGGATAATTATCACTTTTCTTGTTATTATAATTTCTTTCAACAAGAACCATATTATTGTCAAGGCTATCATCTTTGGTAACACTCTGAGGATATATGTGATCAATATCATAATCATTAGTAAATAATCGTTCCAGATCAATAACCTTACCACTATACATACATTTTCCTTTCTGCATGTAATACAGATAAAGCTTTTTACTTCTTAATGAAGCCTCATCACAATTCTTTACACCATTAGCCAGTTCCTTGCTATCGTTCTTACAACTATTATATAACTCCTCCAATCTCTTCTTTCGACTACTCTTTCTGGTACCCTTGCCATTGACCTTCTCTTCTTCATCTCTGGCCATTTCAACAAATACTTTCTTAGGAGCATAACCCATGATCTGGTATATTTCCTTGAGAATCAAAAGTGTCTGCCATGTCATACGTTTAACAGGAGCAGAAATATACATTCCCTCCAAATCCTCATATTCAATATCAATTAAAGATTTTTCTATGGCATTAGTTTTTTCTTCAAGAGCTTTTTTATATGTAAATCTATTACTTAATAACTCCATGAGATTATAGTTTTCTTCCCACATTCTTGTTATAAGAGGAAGAATTACACCAGTATCCTCGTCTGCTCCTTCCATATTGAGGAATTCTCTGGACAGATTACCCCAATCACTAAACTTATAACCCATAACCCTGTTGATCTGTTTTTCATCAAGAAATGGATTGTCAGACTTAGGTCCATAGTTTTCTTCAATCTTTTCTCTGAGGAATTTCTTGGAATCCCCATATATTGTTGCCCACTTAATGATATTCTCTGCAACAGCTTCCTGCTTATCAGTTAATGTATCAACACCAAACAATTCTCTGAATTTTCCGTACGACAACAAAGCATTTGCAAATGTTTCGTCAAATCCGGACAATTCAACATCCTTATCTGCAATGCCATTCTTACATAAATACTCACAGAGCATAGACTTTGTGATTCTCTTCTTTTTCACTTTAAACAGTTCGTTATATATTCTCTGCTTCAGTTCCGGAGATACTCTCTCACCATTAATTCTGAGATTATTAAGCTCGTTTAGAACTCTGAATCTCTCATATTTAAGAGAATTCTTTGGTAAAGCGCACTCATCATTAAGATAAGTACAACGTCTTACCATTCTCTCAATAAAGATTTCAGCCGACTGCTTAGTATCTATCATTTTTTCAAAGTTCCATGGATATACTTTTCCCTCTTCTTTTCTAACAACCCAAGCATTTCCATTACTCTTTCCATCCTTATAAAGCGGTCCAACATAGTATGGAATCCTAAAGCTGAACAGCTGCTCAATCTTATCTTTATTTGATACTCCGGAATCATCTGTGTCATTAAGAAACGCAAGGTAATTACTTGCATTTTCAAGTATTTTCTTTAATTCAATCAGATGAAGCTGGTAAGGAATAACACCATTTTCATTCGTGAGCTGTTTTGGGAGAAACGTATTTGCATCCATATCCGCAAAAATTTCAGCCTTTACATCATCAGGAGCATTAGCAATATCCTTCTTTATCCTGGCATATAGATCTTCCTGCTTACACTTTGCTCCTCTTCTCTGCATTCTGACCTTATGATTGCCGGACTGAGTTTTCTTGTCACTGCTAACCTTTCCAACATATGCACTATAACTATTCTCAGACATTTCTCTGAACATATCATCATACTTATCACGAGCATATTCTTTATATATTGCCTTAAGCTTAGCAAGATCATTCTTATGCTTTTCATACAGTTCTATTCTCGCCTCAGATATATATTTGTGAGAACCCATAATAATTGAGACAACGCTCCAATCATGAATTTTCTTCAGAGTAAGTATCAATTCATATTCTTCTTCTGTAAGCATTGCTTGAACCTTAACAATATCCTCATCGAAACCAGATGAACCAAACTTAAGCTTAAGCTTCTTCTGATCCTCATCATACGAATCTTTTATAAATATATTGCTGATTGTTGCTGCCAAACCACATATCAAACTGATCATTTCAGCGATATATTTATTCTTATTACTGATTTCGAGTCTATTTATAATCTCTCTCTTCTTTGAGCTTCCGGATAAATGCTTATCACACAAAATATCTGTAAAAACATCTACCAATTCGGTCTTATCCAGATTTTTTGTTTCGGTTTTTTCATCAAATTCGCAGTTTTGATTGTAATCAAAAAGACTATTAGCAAATTCTTCACATAAAGAATCAATATTATCAATTCCATCGCCGGATAATGCTTCGTTCAGAAAATGTCCTCTATGCTTAAAGATATTAAGACATGCCAAATAAACAAGTCTAACGTCATGAGGCTCTATACCTTTATCACTTATGAGTTCGCTTATCAAATGAAAAACAGTTGGATAATCTTCGTAATAATCTTTATCTGTATATCCGGTGTCAGCAAATAATACGAACGGTGTATCATTAGTTTTGTCTTCAAGGTAGTACTTACTTTCTTTTAATCTTTCAAAGAAGCCTGTGTCAACCTTGTTGATCTCCTTTTCAAATATTTCTCGAAGTATAGCTTCTCTGACTTTCTGTCTGTTACGATTTCTCCTTGATGTTCTGTGTGAACGTCTATCAGCTGCAGTACTGCACTCTGGGAAAAGTCTTACACCCCACATATCTTTCCCTTTTGCCCTCAGCAAGTTATATGATGTATCAGTAACTGCCCATCCTACTGACGATGTTCCCATATCAAGCCCGATATAATAATCATTTCTGTTCATTTTTTTGCCCTCCATAATTATATTTTAAAAAATCATTTGACATTTATTACCTGTTTGATATACTTAAAATATCTACAGGGTGAGTTCAAATAAGAATTATTCGAAATCGCTACGGTCCGCATTGTGCGGTATAAATAAAGTCCGAAAGGGCTTTATTTTTTTTCTTAATCTTATTCTTCTTCTCCGACTTCTATCCCCAGAATTGCCTCAGTTTCAACTGCATCATCAAGCACTGTAACCTTCTTAAGTGCACTGTTTATCTTGTTGGTTCTTGTACCAATAAGTGAGTTAAGCTCATCATCTGCCTGTCTAAGCCTTGTTCTAGCCTGATCAAGCACCTTAGCGAAGTTTGCAAACTCCTTCTTAGCCGCCTCAAGTATAGACCAAACCTCACCGCTCTTCTTCTGGATTGCAAGAGTTCTGAAGCCCATCTGAAGGCTGTTAAGTGTTGCCGCCATTGTTGACGGACCGGTGATATTAACTTTATATTCACGCTGAAGAACTTCAACGAGCCCCATGTTTACAACTTCTGAATATAGTCCTTCAAACGGAAGGAACATTATGGCAAAATCAGTTGTATAAGGCGGCTTTATATACTTGTCGCGAATGCTTCTCGCAAAGGTTTTAATCTCAGCTTCAAGAGTTTTTCTTCTTTCCTTAACAAGCGCTGAGTCACCTGATTCGTATGCTTCCGCAAGATCGCTCCATCTGCCGCCCGGGAACTTGGAATCGATAGGAAGATATACATATTTACCGTCCTCCTGTCCGGGAAGTTTGATTGCAAAATCAACCAGATCTCGACTGTTTGGTGTAAGCTTGAACTGTTCTTCGTACTGATCCCGTGTAAGTATTTCCTCCAGAATAGCTGAAAGCTGGATCTCACCGAGGATACCACGTGTTTTAACATTCGAGAGGACGTTCTTTAGATCCTTAACACCTGAAGCAACCTCCTTCATCTCTCCGAGGCCCTTATATACCTCTGAAAGCCTGTTATTAACAGCTTCAAAGGACTGATTGATCCTGTCATTGATTGACTTCTGAAGTTTCTCATTGACTGTCTCGTTGATCTTATCGAGACTCTTCTGATTATCCTCGCGGATACGATCCATGGTTTCTTTATTTTCAACATGTATCTTGGAGAATTCTTCCTTAATCGCACCAAGCTGATATTTAATTTCTTCTTTTTGTTTCTCCTGTCCATCATTAATGCTTTTTGACAGTTCAGACATATTCTTTACGATTGTTTCAAAAGCATCATTAAACTTTTGAGTAAGTATATCCTGCATTTTTTCTGAAACAATTTTATTTATTTCTTTAATCTGCTCATCTGTCTGATTACTACTTCGTAACATATCTTCATTCAGTTTGTTTAGCTTTTGATTATCATCTGAAGCATTTTTATCCAGCTGATTTCTTGTCTCAAATGCCATTTTGTCAAGCTGATTACGCGTATCCTCAGTTAATTTATTCAACTGATTTCTTGTGTCTTCTGTCAGTTTATTGATCAGTTGGTTGGTTTCAGCAAAAAGCTTCTCATTGATAATTCTAATGCTGTTCTCAAGCGTACCGAAGTTATTTCTCATAGTGTCGCTGAATGCATTGATCTGCTGAGTGAGCTGAGCATTGTAATTCTGATTCTGCTCTATAAGTCTTATAAGATTATTATTTATCTCAGCACTTTTATCATCCTGTTTTACAGAAAATACCTTTACAGCAATCACTATTGCGACAAGAAGTATTAATATGCTGACAACAAGAATTAATGTTTCCATATCCATCATTTGTCCTTTCTCAATTTGTTTTTTATATCCCAGTATTAAAATCATTCATTACGATCAAATATAAATTCATGAGGTATATGATCATCAACTACCATACAGTTCTGTTCGTTCCTCAAGGAACTTTTTTACCTTATCCACAACCTTCTCCGGTGCGGTAATCTTAACCTTATTTCCGAGTGCCAGAACCCATGTGATGAACTGGTCACTGACAACAACATCCACTTTGGTTTCGACAGCCTTCTCCACCCCCGGGATTGATGATTTCTTCAGCTTTTTTATCGGTATATTCATTCCAAATCTGTCGAACAGAATCGATATCTTGGACTCATCCGCCTCAATGGTTACCGTCTCCTCATCACCGTCAAACATTCCGAAGAGCTTATCGGAATACTCGGCAACATTGAAATCGGCAAATTCCTTCTGACCGACTCTCGCTTCATCTACTATATCGAGTTGAAGCATCTTATCGACTCTGTAATGCCTGATCTCCTCAATATCCTCGTCATATCCGATCAGGTAATAGTTCTGTGAATCCCAGATCAGAGCCCACGGACTGACTATATAGGTCTTGTTTTCATGCCTGTAGACCTTCTCCTTGTCAGCATTCCAGTCAAAATATTTATAACTGATCTTCCTGTCGTTACTTATAGCGGTATGGATCGTATCAACATTGATAAATATCATTTCATTCTCAGCTTTGATCCTGTCCGCAAAATAAATCTGCCTGTCAAGCTGGCCTGCGTTATAGCCGCTTGTAAGCTGTTCAATCTTCCCAATAAGCTCCTTCGATTTTTTCTTGGTGATAAACCTCGAAGCCTGAATCGAATCAACCAGGATCTTCAGTTCGGCTGTCTCAAAGTCTCTCGAAACAAGCTTATATATGTAATCTCTGCCTTCCTTGTACGAATCAATATCCATGCCGAAATCCTTAAGGAGATCGATATCGCTGTAGAAAGTCCTCCTATCGACTTCTATATCATATTCCTCGAGCAGGATATTCACTATATCTTTCCTTGAAAGTCCGTGATTCTCGTCTGTCCTTTCATACAAAATCTTCGACAAATACAGTACTGAGGATTTTTTCTTAGCCACTTATAATTCCTCCTCCAAAACGTCCTAAACACAACAATAATCTAATCATTTTATTACAAATATCTATGCAAAATAAAACACCGGTCAATTATGAGTTTTCTTATATTCTCAACATAAAAAAATTTACTCATATCCACCTATAATTCTACTACAAACCGCCTGCCAAATAAATAGATTTTTACCCTTCCGAACCTCAAAAGTACATTTTTTTGTACAAAATAAAAATGAGCGGATACTTCAAATATCCACTCATTTTCCTAATATAAATCTCAATCAGATTACTTGTTAGCTTTCTCAGCTGCCTTAGCCTGGATCGAAGCTCTCTCAGCCTTGTCAGCCTCTTCCTTAGCTGCCTTGTATGCCAGCTTAGCCTCTTCCTTAGCCTGTCTCTCAGCTTCCTTCAGCTTCTTAAGTGCATCGCTCTCAATCTCACCGCTGTTTACCTTGGTTCTGTATTCCTCACGAAGCTCCTTCAGATATCTTCTGTCGTAAACCATATCTACGATGAAGATTGGGAAATAGAAAGCAGCACCGACGAAAAGGAAAAGTCCCATACGGTCTGACATATAATCATCAACATTATAGTCATTATCATTTATTCTGATCTTCCTGAAATCGATAGCAACGAAGATATTGATAATGATATAAAATATAGCTGCAACAAGTATTATCCACCACATAATCCTTATTCCTCCTGATATAAATATAATAATCCTATCACTAAATATGGGTGTTATCAGGTGGCTAAACTGCACCGCCCGAATAACAAATATACTAGAAACAGTATAAAGTTTCGGACATTCCATGTCAACTTTATTTATAAAAATCAGTCAGTTATCTTATTTGTCTCATGTTATTCTGTAATAAGGCTTTTTACTTCAACTTTCTTGGTCTTGCCCGCCGCAATATATGCGAACAGGAAATAACAAAGTGCCACAGCCGCTATTGGAAGAAATATCGTGATAAACCTGTAATCGATAACAAAGTTTACAATTCCCATGCTTCTCAGCATATATGACAGGAGTTTTTCGGATAAGGCAAGACTTAACGTAGTTCCGATTATGATCCCGAAGAAGGCAACTATAAGAAATCTTACTGCAAACTGCAGTCTGAGATTCCTTGAAGTAAATCCCAGCGCCTTATATATTCCTATATCAATCTTCTCCCTTACAAATGTCTTAGAGCATATCATCGACACAACAACTAGTGCAAAAATCACAGAGATAAAATATATAACAGCCTTGATTGAATATGCTATCATCGTTATCATTTGTTCTGTTGAACCGTCTCCCGAATAGACAGATATGATCACATCCCCCGGCAGCTCGGATTTTATCTTATCTTTGATTTCTTCCGCAACGCCCGGATCTGAAAGCTTATATCCCACACCTTGTACGATAAAATCATCTATAAAGAATGTTGCAGCATCGCTGTTCATTCCAAAGAATCTTCCTGCATCGGAAGCTGCTGCTGTAGCATCTGTAATATATCCGGAAATAACACAGTTTTTCTTTCTTCCTCTATAGGATACTTCCAACACGTCACCGATATTATATCCCATATCCTCAGCGTATATCTGACTCACAACAATTTCGTTGTCATAGAGAGGTGCACGTCCTTTGGTAACGGTAAATACCTCTTCATCCTCAGCCATTCGACAGGACAGCTTTTCACCGTTTAACACCATATATGTACTCTCAAAGCCATATCGTTCTTCAATATCGGTATACTGTCTGATGATATTTTCGATACTTTCAAACTGACGCCTCACATACTCTGTATTTTCCGGACTATATTCTTCCGTGTCCAGATATACGGTAATATCCTCAGAAATCGCGCCCATGGCTCTCAGAGCATTTTCCGATGATACCGCATCAGTCATGCCTGTCATTGTCATAAGGAAAAATACCAGAAGCGAAGCTATTAATATTGATGCCACATAACGTTTTCCCCCGGAACTAAACTGCCTGAAGGCAAGACTCGGAGAAAGTGCTCTTCCCTTTATAGGAAGCGTCATTCTGCTCTCGAAGAAAACTTCGCATCTTCCGCCTGATATGGCTCTTATAGGCGATATGGTTCCTACCTTTTGGGATATGAGCATTATATAAAGTGCAGAAATAATAAGCATTCCCAGAAGGATCAGAAGACTCTCACCAATTGCAACGCCTCCAACTATCTTGATACCTACGATTGGTTCAAATACTCGCGGAAGATATATTACAACCGGTACAGATAATATAAAGCCTATAACTGTTCCAATTATTTCCGCCAGCATATACTGTCCGAGAAATACCAGTTTCAGCCTGTGATTGTCAAAGCCCTGAGCCTTAAGAATACCAAGATCAGTATAATTCATTTCTATACTTGATGAAATGCTGTTTGACATTACCACAAAAACTATAACCGCCAGGATAATTACAAACGCCAGAAAAATATTCAGAATTATATCCGGCATAAGACCGTGATAACGAAGGCTGTCAGATCTGGTCAGAATTCCGGATGCATAGCTTTCTATATCCGAGGATTTGTTGAGTTCCTGAGCAAATCTGTTATCTGTAAGCTTACAGTCATCAGCTTTTGTAATATAGACTATTTCATATAGATCAGCACTGAGGCTCGGATCCGCAGCTATAGCCTTCCTTCTGTTTTCAGCAATCTCCTCAAAATCCTCACGACTTATAAAAGGCACCTTCAGTGGCATAAAGGAGCTTCCGCAAGCCGGTTCTTCCACAAACCCCTTTATTGTAAATTCATAGGCTTCTCCTTCAAAATATGCCGTCATTTTATCTCCGATCATCAGATCATCATAATCCTTTAATGCTCTCGGAAGATAAACCTCGCCCATGGATAATTCAGGTACATCTGTATCGAGACCTGTCATATCATCATTCCAGACAGAATCAACCGTTTCATTCTGAGCCACAAGCCTGATACTGAATGATATTTTTTTACCGTTTGAATAAGTACATTTATTTGGACAAAGTGCATCAACAACACTCACTTCTCCTACTAAAGGATCATTCCTTAGGTCCTCTACCATTTCATCTGTCAGAAATTCGCTTCGGATATTCAGAGTTATATTTGCATCATACTTACGGTCATATGCACTTTCGATGGAATTAGGAAAATTCCTTTTCAGACTTACTATAACCGATACAGAAAGGGCTATGATCATCATTAGTATCATAATTCCCTTAAAGGAACCCTTTTTATAACGGATATTTGATCTGATAAGCTTAACAATATCCATAGCGCGCCCCCTACCATGACATGGAAGAAAGCCATGCGTTCACCTGAGCTTCGCGGCTCTTCTCATCTTCTGATTTATACGGAGGAAGTGTTATATCACTTATTATCTTTCCGTCTTCGATATAAAGAATTCTTGTTGCTCTCAGAGCTGCACGCATATCATGAGTAACCATGAGAATACTTTGTCCTTCACGATTAC
>DOVL01000204.1 GCA_003520105.1 Lachnospiraceae bacterium
TGGTTTATTTTTATTGCCTATACAACAAAAAAGGAGCGTCCGAATATTCGAACGCCCTTTTATTAATTAATGGCAAGCTTTATTTCTGATCTTATTTGCAATCTGAAGAACTCTGCCGCGATTGGTGTTAAGAATTCCGCAAGCCTCTGCCATGGAATGCTTCTTCTCTCCTTCAAGTCCAAATACAACCCTTGCGACTCTTTTCTCTCTTTCGCTCAGTGTCGGATATATCTTAACTACAGCCTTATATTCATCATCGGTGAGACTGATCTCTGTCTCTTTCGATTTTGAATACTTTTCGTACTCCTCATAATCCTCTCTTATCGATTCAAGCGCCTGTCCTGTTTCAAAAGCCTCTGACATTGCCCTGGCAGATTTTGCAGAGCGTGCTGAGCTGACCATATCTGACATAACCTGATAATTCAGTTCAGCACCATAACTGTCATTTTCAAATCTGACCGCTCTGTTTGCAGCAACGCCAAAACGTCCGGCAACGCTGATGGCATCGATATTTGCACCAAGGAAGATAAATTCCCAGTTGTGCTTATTCTTTTTCTTCTCCACCATCTTCTTAACCTTATCATAGGTGTATTCACGACTGGCATTTTCCATACCGTCCGTTGTGATGATGAAGAGAGTCTTCTCCGGTGCCTCCTCAGGATTTTCCTTATGGATCCTTCCGATATGACGTATAGCTCTTCCGACTGCATCCAGAAGTGCCGTGCAGCCTCTCACATAATAATCCTTATCTGTGATCTCATTGACCATCCTCAGATTCTTCCTGTCATGAAGAACCTCTATCTTGTCATCAAAAAGTACCGTGGAGATTATAGCCTCTCCGTCCTCTTTCTTCTGCTTCGTAAGCATAGAATTGTAACCGCCTATTGTGTCAGCCTCAAGCCCTGACATCGAACCGCTTCTGTCGAGAATAAATACTATTTCTGTTAATCCTTTACGCATAATGTTGTCCTCCTTTTTTCGTGCCCCTTATCGGGTGATCTGTTTGTTGGACTCATTATACGAAATATTTTTTCAAAACAGGTCTCTCGGAAAGCGACCCTGCAAAAGAACAAAATTATCTTTACGTTATGATGCACGGAAGCCCGTGTTCCTCCAGCTGGATATCCAGTTCTATCATGTCATAAATCTTATTTTCAATAAAAAACGAGAAGATGATGTCCGTTTTATCGCAAGGTGATAAAGCATATCCCGCTCTGGCCAGAAGGTCCCTCGCTTCATCCAAATTGAGTTTTGCACCAACACAGAGACAAAGTGCCGTCAACTTCTGAGGATGATAATCCGGATTATTCTTGATCTTGGAAAATGTTTTCTTGTCAACGATTGCCCTCTTATAAACCTCTGCATTTTCCATATGCTTATCTTTGATGAGATACAATAAATACTCGGAAAATGTATCCGAAAGATGCTTCATTCGTTCGGCAAGTTTATTCTCATGTTTTTCTCCAAACGCAAGGAGTTCATCTTCCTGCTCTATTGGAGCCGCTGCCATTGCGCAGCATTCCGGCGGAGCTGCTCCGACTATACCCGCTGCATCGGCTATATCCGCTGCACCGGCTACGTCATCATAAAGGCGCGATTCTCTTCTCTTCCTGCGTCTGCCGAAACGGTTATTTCCGGCCGGTTTAGAGAGATTTGGTTTAGAGAGATTTTGTTCGAAGAAATCTTCTTTTCTGATTGAATCTTCATAGCAAAAATCTCCATACTCTTCCTCACGTTTTTGCGCTACATAATTATTATCAATATATTCTTCCAGTTCCGGATAAAGTTTTCCGCCAAGAGTCGTTGCCTTGTCATCAAAAACCACAAGATAGATCATCATGTCATTTTTCAGCAGAAATGCACTTATCTCATCTACCGCGATCCTCAGTCCTTCTTCCTTCGGATAGCCAAACCCGCCTGTCGAAATAAGAGGAAAAGCAATCGAAGTGATTGAATTATCCAGAGCTATCTGAAGGCTTCTCCGATAACACGAACGAAGCTTTTCTTCCTCTCCATTCTCGCCGTCTACATATAACGGACTGACCGCGTGGATGATATATTTAGCATCAAGATTAAAACCGGGTGTTATAAAAGCTTCACCTTCCGGAACCTCCCCAATCTTATCTCTCCTATATGCCAGAAGTTCATCATATCCGGCCGCATTATAAACCGCACTGTCACATCCCGGTCCGACCGTTACGTTCTCATTTGCTGTATTAACGATCGCCTGAGTATGCATTTTTGTTATATCGTTACGAACTATTTTAAAAGGCATCCTGCTGCCTCCTCTCGAGGGTCTTGTTATTTCTGATATGTCGCCACAAGTCTCGTCATGGCATTCTGCTGATATGGCAGTGTTTTCTCTTCCATGTTTGCATTAAAGCAAAGCTGGGCACCATTGGCCAGGCTTATTGTAACAGCTTTTACACTTTTTCTGAGTCCCATATAATTCTTAAATGTTATACCCGTCATTTCCTGATAATAGTAGAAAACAAATGCATCATAAACCGGAGTGAGTTTTTCAGGATTGATCTTCATTCCGCCGCCCTGTAACGGTATTATTCCGACACCGGTATCCGTGAAATTGATCAGGGCATACATGAAGTCATAGATCCTGCTGGTTTGTTGATCCTTATCTCTTCCCACAGCACTTCCGACTATATATCCAACAGCTCCGAGTGCCGCCATTCCTAATATTGCATCGTTAGCCTCTTTACACTTGGATATGTCTACGATCGTTCCGATTATGCAATTGTCTCTTTCACTTACACAGTTAACCTTTCTGAAGATCTCCAATGCTCCCTGATATGTGCTGAAATTATCCATTTTCTTTTCCCCTTCCTTCAACAAATAATTTTATGTAAACCACATTTCTGTTCCGAACTATTACATTAAAATATATCACCTTGCACATATATCCACAATATAAATCCCTTAAAAAACCGTAATCTAAGAAACTGATCAGACGACGCTAATAGCATCATCCGATCAGTTTCTTTATTTCATCATCCGAGATACTGTCTCCTCTGAATCTCACCAGATAATATCTGTCGAGAAGTTTTTTAAGATTGTTCTTTGATTCCGAATCAGCTGCATATTCAATATACTCATACAGCGATGTAGAATTAGCTCTGAGCTTCTCTTTTTCTTCCTTGGATTTTATACCCTTTTCTATCTCCCTGCACTTTACTTTTACAATTTCCTGAAGCTTTCTCTCCGGAGGAAGATTATAGAATATTATCCTTCTTACGGCGATCACGATAAGAATGAAGAATACCACTGCCGCAAGTATTATTCCGATATAAAGAAGTATAAGCCTGAGAACCTTTTTGAATTCGGAAGTCTCCTTTTTATTCTCTGATTCTTCAGCAGTTTCAATAATTACACCGCTATCCGATATCTGACCGTCCGGTTCATAGCTTGACTGTTCCATCTCAACACTGACTCCTGTTGGTTCGAAAGGAACCCAGCCGACTCCACTGATATAAGCCTCCGGCCAGGCATGAGCATCACTACTCATCACCATAGTCGTTCTGTAATTATAATGATATCCGCTGACGTACCTTGAAGGAACCCCGGCAATTCTCAGCATGACAACCATTGCTGATGCGAAATGAACGCAGTAACCCTTTTGCACTTCGAATAAAAATGCATCAACATAATTATCATAGCCTCTGAGATCGACCTTTTTATTGTATTTATAATGCGTGTGAAGATATTTCTCTATAGCAAGAGCCTTGTCGTATGGATCGTCAAGGCCATCTGTGATACTCCTGACAAGCTCCTCCATTCTTTCCGTAACCATTGATGTATCAAGATAACGGTCTATATCATATTCGCTGACGTACAGATAACTGTTATCATAACCCTGCTTATCCGGAATTGGCTTTGAAGCATTAACAGCCTTGATATACCCATCCTAGTACTCGGCACGCTCAGACAGCATCCGGTATCGGGCCAGCGCAAACAATTCACCCGTAATCATGCTATTGTCTGTCTGCGCATCTGTAGCAGTCGCTCTGTCGTCTCCCTG
>DOVL01000074.1 GCA_003520105.1 Lachnospiraceae bacterium
ATAAGCTCACGCTGGCCTCTTCCTATAGGGAACATTGAATCTATGGCGAGGATTCCGGTCTGCAAAGGCTCATTAACCGGTGAACGGTCAATGATTCCGGGGGCCGGCTGCTCGATGGCACGGAATTCTGATCCGTTTACCGGACCAAGTCCGTCAATAGGCTCTCCGAGAGCATTGACAACTCTTCCGAGGTACTCATCGGAAACCGAGATACCTGCCATTCGTCCTGTACGTATACCTCTGCTTCCTTCCGAAAGCCCGGATTCGTCTCCGAACAGGATAACGCCTATTCTGTCTCTCTCGATATTCTGAACCATACCTTTGGTTCCGTTATCAAAGGTAATGACTTCGCCGTACATGGCATGGTCAAGACCATTCATTATGGCAATGCCGTCACCGATGCTCTCGATGAAACCTATTTCCTTCTTTTCAGCCTTAAGGTCAAAGTTACCTACACTCTGCTGAAGTATGGTAATGATGTCGGCGTCACTGGTTAACTCCGAGCGGGTATTTTTCAACTGTTCCAGGAACTGGTTTCGTCTTCCGATGGTTGACCAGTCATACTGATCATTTCCAACTTCCAGGATAAATCCGCCGCCCAGGCTCTTATCCTCACATAGATCAAAATCAAAGTGATGGGTATTATATTTATCAAAAACAAACTTTTGGATATCCATAAGCTGTTTTTCAGAAGGTCTGGTCACATATCTCAGCTGTACATGGATCTGTCTTTCATTGCTGGTACGTATATTTGTGTACTGCTTGGCTATTTCATCCCATTTCTTCAGATCATTGTCATCACAGAGGCTCTTAAGAGTCTTTCTTACTTCTGTAGGAAATACACTATCGATAACCTCGTAACGCTTTTCAATGGGAATCGTAGGATCACTCAGCTGAGAAGCCGTCTGGGGAAGTACCTTGAAAATTCTTGAGGTTGAACTCATTACACTTTCCGATACCTGTGACTGAATCAGACGTTCTGCGATTTCTCTGGCATTCTGACTCACGATTATGCCTCCTGATTACTTGGTTTAACTGTATTACTGTCTCCGTTTATGAACTGATCGAAAAGCTTTCTGTCATTAGCCTCGCTGTCCTGGGAAGCTGCGATCTTGTATGCGGCTTCGGCAACAAGAACTGCCATCTGCTGCTGCATCTCACGCTGCTTTGTCTCTGCTTCCTTCTCTGCCTGTATCTTGGCTTCGGCAATGATCTTATCAGCCTTCTTGTTTGCGTTGTTTACTATCTCATCATATTCCTTTGAAGCATCGATCTTTGCCTTATTGATAGTATTCTTACGCTCTTCCTCGATATTTCCGAGGCTTTCCTCATATTTTTCTTTAAGATGCTTGGCATCTTCATTTACCTGTTCAGCCTTCTTATAGGACTCTTCTATCTCTGCCTGACGTTTCTCCATAACCTCACGAACAGGTTTGAACAGAAACTTTTTCATGAGATAGACGAGTACCAACAGATTAATGACTGTAAATAATAAGTTGATATCTACTCTTAACATACTTTCTCTCCTGATGATCTTGAATTATGATTTTGAAATTCCGGAATGATCATTTAAGGAAGAAAATGCAAAGGATACCAAGTACGAAACCGTAAATAGCTGTTGCCTCCGCAAGAGCACATCCGAGAAGAAGGATTCTCATGATCTTTCCGTCTGCTTCAGGCTGTCTTGCAATAGCCTCTGCTGCTTTACCTGTTGCGATACCGATTGAAAGTCCTGCTCCCAGGCAGGCAAGTGCTGCTAAACCTACACCAATTGCTGTCATGCTCATATTTTTTCTCCTTTAATGTTAAAAATATTTTTTGCTCATGGACTGTGGTCTGAACCTAAGCTGCCATAAGCTGATTTATGGTTTTAAATATCATCCTTTGTTCCCGAAGCTTTATTCCGTTGCATCCTGGATATAAAGAGATGTCAGAAAAACAAATACATAGGCCTGGATAAGACCGTCAAATATATCAAAGTAAAGGCTGAAGATCGCAGGAACACCTACGGGAACCACCATCTTTATAAGCTCCATGATGATGAACGCACCGAGGACATTACCAAACAATCTCATGCAAAGAGACAAGGGTCTGATAACCAGCTCCAGAATATTGATAGGAGTGACAATGGCCACAGGCTCTGAAAAATGCTTTATCCAGCCTTTGGCACCCTTTCTTCTGAATCCCGCGATCTCTATGAGGAAGATGCTTATGACAGAAAGTCCCACTGTTACATTGAGATCCTTTGTCGGCGGCTTCAGGCCAAAAAGACCAATTAGATTGGATACTCCAATGTAAATAAGGATAACGGAAATTATGGTACTGTACTGTTTTCCGTGTTCACCCAGAAGCTCTCCCGTGAAATTGTCAAACCAGGAAACAATGATTTCTGCCAGCTGCTGTTTCTTACCCGGATTTCTGACTTTCAGATCAGATCCGAGGTAAACTGACAATCCGACCAGTATCGCCATGATGATCCATGTTACAACCGTTGATTCCGCAACTCCGATTCCTCCGATACTGAATACTGTAGAAACCTGCAGCTGTTCCTGGAGTTCTTCGGTAAAATGCTCCATTTGACTACCTCCATTTCTATT
>DOVL01000161.1 GCA_003520105.1 Lachnospiraceae bacterium
TATAAGTTGTCTTCACAACATCATTGCCTGTAGGCTGTGGAACCGGATAAGCCTTCTCCGTCGTATATGTCGATCCGTCAGGCCTTCCAGAACCGCCCGAACCCGAACCGCCTGAGCCGTCGAAACCGCTTCCTCCATCACTCGTATAAGAACTGTCAATTTTCTGAGATGACTCGTTCAGATGTCCGGAATAAATAGCTGCCGAAGCCGCAACCAGCGTTGCATTGTAGTCGATAGCAACTTCGTTGTAAATATAGTCATCAGATCTGTCCGCGTAGCTTCCGTCTGTCTTCGGGCCGCCAACAAGTGCACCTGTAAGCTCGTGTGCATTCGCATGAGTGCCCTGATTAAGCTCTGAGAATCCGTAGCCCGAAGCCGCCTCGTGATGAGGATATTTCGGAGAATATTTGTTATAGCCTACAACGAAGCACTGCTTCTGAGAATTATTTCCGAGAAGGAACTTCATCTGAGCCTCTGCCGAAGCCCTGTAGGTGCTGGTTCCCGAAACCTTGTCATAAAGAAGTCCGCTGTACTGAAGCGCTGTATTATATCTTGCAGAGCCCCAGTCGAGGAGACATACATAGCCTTCATTTGATACATAGTTGTTGGCTACATCTGCCGATGCCTTGAGGGCATTCTTGTCATTACGGAAATATCCGATAGCCGGAGCCGTATTGTCCCAGCTGAGTGCCCAGTAGTAGTTCTGGCCCTTGCCGGTGTTACAGTATTTGTTATATTCGTCATTATATGAGCTGCTGCCCGTGATCTTGTAGAGGAGTGTAGCTGCCAGACAGTAGTCATCCTCCCAGCCTGATGAACGGTAGAACTCGCCCGCCGTATAGTTGACCGCCTTATTATTGTTCTTCGCAAACTCGAAGAGCTTCTTCGCTGCATCGAGGCTCGAGTTGTCACCATAATTCATGTAGTGGAGCGCCAGAGCCGCTGCCGAAAGAGCCACGATATCCGTCGACTGATCACTGTTTGCAGTTGCGAAGTATATCTTTCTGCCGCTGCTGTAAGGCTGCTTCTCCGGTGAGCCCCAGTAGCTGTTATGATCGTCATTTCCTTCGCCGACCTGAACAACGAAAGCCTCAACCTTGCCGCTCTCATCCAGAACCATACACTTCTTGAAATACTCAGCGAAATGATCCGCTATCGTTCTCATATGCTTCGACTGTCCGGCAGCCTCATAAGCCTTCTTATCGGTGTAATAGCTCATCTCCAGAACCGTTGCGGCATACGCCTCAGTGATTCCGAACTTCACGTGGTCGCCTGCGTCATGATAGCCGCCTGTAACGTCCACATTTACCTTCTTGCCGCTCTTAAGAGTGTATGTGGTCTTGTCGCTTGTGTGGCAGTCGTCACGCCAGTTCATGAGGCTGCGCTCGCCAACATTCGGACCACACATATTTGCGTCATAGAGATAGAGCGAATATTGCAGAAGCTTCGCATAGTTATACTCTATATCCGAATAATTGTAATCCTTTATGCTCCTGTTGCCGTCAAAACGTATCGTCGCACCGTTCGTCGACTGAGCATATACTTTACCCTGCGAACCTGCCCCTGCCAGACCTCCCAGAGTACTGCCGCCCGGCGTAAACGCCGTCACAGCCATAGCTCCCGCGAAAAGTCCCGCCGCTATTCGCTTCTTTATTTTCCTTCCAAAACTCATTTTTCCATATCCCTCCGATCTATTCTTCTCCCAACGCTAGTTTTTTTATTTCTTCAGGCATAACATCCAGTATAGCCTGCTTATTCCTTCCCGAATAATAAAATGGCTGTAGTTTCAGTTTACTGCGCCAAAGGCAGCACCATCTGCAATCACGGCTATATTATCTTCCTCCGCGCTATTAATCTTCTTTGCAACCTGTGAATTGCCCTCGCAACTGCGACATATTGAATCTCCAAAAGCATTTCTGTAGAATTCAAATCCTGATTTTGAATCCTCGATGTAAAAAGTGTATTTTTTATCTAGTGGTTCGATATCGACATCCTGATAAATATTATAAAATTCATGATATATCTGCTCCGGATAATGATATTTTCCACTGGTTCTGATGCCATATACCTCATTGATGCTGTACGGAAGATTATATAACGGCCTCCTCGTAATGATCACAAAGTAATTACTGCTGCCACTTACCAATTCAGCAAAATCCTGACTGAAAACAAAAGGATAATCCTCATCAATAAAAACTATACTATTCTCAATCAATCTAAGCGCCGCTGCCCAGTCGCTACCGAAATCAGAGAAGACCACACACGGAACATCCGATTCCACTCTTATTCCTGTCTTCATCGGAATCCTTGAATATGTCGACAGCATCTCAACAAGAGTCGTTTTTCCTGTAGCACTATCGCCCAGAATAACAGTTATATTTCTCTTAATATCAAATTCATATTTCAACCTTTTGGTCTCAACGATCACATGATGTTTTCCAATCATTCTGAACCCCTCTGATATGCATCAAACGTATTCTATAGCCGCACCAACGTATTCCTTGTTTGTATGAATCTCTTTACCATCATTAACTATAAATATGTCAAACGGCTCATAATCTTTAAATTTCATTAGATATTTAAGATTTATCGTTACGTCCTGTTTCCGTCCCATTTCGATCAGCCACTTTGCACAATTTCCGCCGCAGCTCGTCGCATCAAAAACCATTTCAGGATTCTTGTAAATACTGATAAGGGTCATAAGTCCGCCCGACAGATTGACCGGTGTGATTGGTCCCAGAACATCACTCTCGATGTACTCTCCATCAACGTAATGAGATTTATCGACATCCTCGATCATTTTCTGAACAAAATCGTCCTTAAGCCACTCAGTATCATAGTTATATTTAAACCATGAAGGGCCATAATATACATCTTCAGTTTCGCCAAATATTATTCTTAACATAGTCAAAACCTCACGGATCTAAATCA
>DOVL01000059.1 GCA_003520105.1 Lachnospiraceae bacterium
GGTGATCTTGAGTCAGCAACTACAACTCTGTAGTATGGGTGCTTCTTGTAACCAATTCTTCTTAATCTGATCTTAACTGCCATTTTAAATGACCTCCTGAATTAAAAAATATATTATTTATAATTTAGAAACCGAAAGGCATCATGCCCCTCTTTTTCTTCTTACCCATCATTCCGGACATCTGCTTCATCATCTTGCGTGATTCCTCAAACTGTTTGATGAAACGATTGACCTCGGCGATATCAACGCCGGCTCCCTTAGCGATACGGTTCTTCCTGCTGACATTTATGATATCAGGATTGGCTCTCTCGGCCGGTGTCATGGAATAAATGATTGCCTTTGGTCTGTCCATGGCATCTTCATCAATCTGAACGTTCTTAAGCTTGCCTGCTCCCGGAAGCATTCCGAGAATAGAGCTGAGTCCGCCCATTTTTTTCATCTGTTCCATCTGCTCGAGAAAATCGTTAAAGTCAAAGGTTGCTTTCCTGATCTTCTCTTCAACCTTCTTAGCCTGCTCCTCATCGATAGCTTCCTGAGCCTTCTCGATCAGGCTTTCCACGTCGCCCATTCCAAGGATACGACTCGCCATACGGTCAGGGAAGAACTGCTCGAGATCTGTAAGCTTCTCACCCATTCCGGCATACAGTATAGGCTTACCGGTAACAGCCTTGATTGAAAGTGCCGCACCACCTCTGGTATCACCGTCGAGCTTTGTAAGGATAACGCCATCGATTCCTATACGCTCATTAAAGGTTGTTGCAACATTTACACTGTCCTGACCTGTCATTGAATCAACTGTGAGGAGTGTATATGTAACAGGGATATTATCCTTGATCTCCTGAAGCTCACCCATCATCTCATCATCGATATGAAGACGTCCGGCAGTATCTATAAAGAGTACATTTATACCGTTCTTCTCTGCGTGAGATATGGCAGCCTTTACAATATCAACAGGCTTATATCCCGTACCCATTGAAAATACAGGTACTCCAACCTTTTCACCGTTTATTTCCAACTGTTTGATAGCAGCCGGTCTGTAGATATCACATGCTGTAAGGAGACATTTACGTCCCTTATTCTTAAACTGTCCTGCAAGCTTAGCAACAGTTGTTGTCTTACCGGCACCCTGGAGACCACACATCATGATGATCGTAATCTCATTGGATGGAAGCATCTTAAGCTCGGTCATCTCGCTTCCCATAAGAGAAGTCATTTCGTCACGAACGATCTTGATAACCATCTGTCCGGGATTGAGGCCCTTCATAACCTCTTCACCGATTGCCTTCTCGGTTACCGAATTGATGAAATTTTTAACAACCTTAAAGTTAACATCGGCTTCAAGAAGAGCTCTCTTAACTTCCTTCATTGCCTCCTTAATATCATCTTCCTTAAGGACGCCCTTGCCTCTAAGCTTTTTAAATACATTTTGCAGTTTATCACTTAAGCTGTCAAATGCCATTAATCATTCCTCCGGATTAAAAATCCTCTATTATCTCTTCTATTCTCTGTTCAATCCGGTCTATCAGAGGTGAAAGTTCCGGATCACTGTTTTTCTTCTTGAGAACAGCCATCGTATCACTTATATCCTTCATGCTTTCTCTGGCTTTGCTGAATTTTTCAACAAGCCTGAGTTTCTCTTCATAATCAAGAAGTATCTTGTCGCATCTTCTGACAAGATCAAATATACCCTGTCTTGAAACACCGTATTCCTCAGCTATCTCAGAATATGACATATCCTCGGAAATAACATCCGTATAAACTTTTCTCTGATGCTCCGTGAGTAACTCTCCGTAAAAATCAAACAGAAGAGCCTGTCTAACAATCTTCTCCATGAGTAACCTCTCAGAAAACAACTAACAGGGTACGTAAAGCATATTTACTTTACACACCCTGCTAGTATATAAGAATCTCATATCGTTGTCAAGTATTATTTCTTGACGATATTTATCAATAAGTCTCAATGAATTTAATATCAAGAACCTTCCATTGGTTGCCGTCAAGTGCCATAACCAGATCAAAGTCCGCTCTGTTATTTCCTGCTTCCGAATTCTTACCGTAAGTCTCGACTGTAAATCCGATCACCGAACTGTATTTTCTGTCCTTATCGGCAAACTTAGAGGAAATCTCACTCATCTTACTATCCGACAATGCATAAGCATTAAATCTTATATCGGTGAAGTTGAACGGCGCAATAACAAATTTATAGGTTTTCCTCATGGTTTCCTTTTCTTTATCTGTAAGTACACCATCCGCAAAGAAATCAATGATCGTATCGGCATCAACCTGACTGTAAGCATACATAAAGTCATTAGCAGCTGAAATAACGTCGTCGAATTCGGCACTTACAACCCACCATTTCTTATTTCCTCTGGTTCTTCCGGTCCTGATGATTGCCTTTGCAGGAAGAACCGCTCCGTCAACATTGTAACGGAAGGTTATATTCAGTATGTATGCCTTATCGAGATCAGAACCTGTTTTGTTGATCATTGAGTCAAGGAAGCTTCCT
>DOVL01000011.1 GCA_003520105.1 Lachnospiraceae bacterium
ACAAAGAGTGCGTTTATATACAGTTTGATGGAGTTAATTCAGAAAGTACTGTTTATCTGAATGGAGAAGAGGTGATCCGCCATGAGGGTGGGTACTCAACATTCAGAAAGGACATAACAGATTATCTGAAAGACAAGGATAACCACCTTAAAGTTTTGGTGGATAACAGGCCAAATACAAGGGTCTATCCGCAGAAAGCAGACTTTACATTTTATGGAGGAATTTACAGGGACGTAAATCTGCTGGTGGTCAGCAGGAGCCATTTTGATCTTGATCATTATGGAACAAGAGGGATCCGGATCAAGGCAAAGCCTGTTGAAGGCTACAAAAAAGCTATAGGTAAGGCTTTTCTGTACGTAAACAGTGGCAGTGCTGATGTGAGCATTGAGGTTCTTGATGCTGATGAAAAGGTGATCCATGAAGCCAGGATCCGCCATGAAGACAGCAGGAGTCAGCAGGAAAAGAGTTCCGGTGATGGCAGTTTTTGTTTAGAACATGAATTTATCATCGATGATGTTCATCTGTGGGAAGGCATAAAGAACCCCTATCTTTATCATCTGAAGGCCACCCTGATTGAAGCCGGAGAAGCGGTAGATGAGATAGAAACAAGATTCGGTGTAAGAGATTTTCATTATCATCCAAAGACAGGTTTCTACCTGAATGGAAAAAGCTATGCGCTTCACGGCGTATCAAGACATCAGGACAGAAAAGGCCTTGGAAATGCCATAACAAATGAAATGCACAAAGAGGATATAGACCTTATCTGCGAGATGGGTGCCAATACCATAAGACTTGCTCACTATCAGCACAGTCAGTATTTCTATGATCTTTGTGATGAGAGAGGAATGATAGTCTGGGCAGAGATTCCTTACATCTCCGAGCACATGCCTGATGGAAGGGATAACACCATCAGCCAGATGAAAGAACTTATCATACAGAACTACAATCATCCATCTATCGTCTGCTGGGGAATATCCAATGAGATCACGATCTCAACAAAAAATAAAAAGGACATGATGGAAAACCACAGAATACTTAATGATCTGTGCCATGAAATGGATGATACAAGATTTACCACACTTGCCTGCTATGCGGCGTGCGGTCCCTTCAATAAGGTGGCACATATCACAGATACAGTCAGCTGGAATCTGTATCTCGGCTGGTATGTTCCCGGGCTGTTCCTCAATGATCTATGGATGAGATTCTTCCATCTGGTTTATCCGAACAGATGCCTTGGCTACTCAGAATACGGATGTGAGGGAATGCCTAACCTTCATTCTGAAAATCCTCACAGAGGTGACCACACTGAGGAATACCAGGCTGTCTACCATGAGTACATGCTGAAGTGTTTTGAAAGAAATCCATTTATGTGGGCGACACATGTCTGGAACATGTTTGATTTTGCGGCAGATGCCAGAAACCAGGGCGGTGAGCCCGGAATGAACCATAAGGGGCTGGTTACTTTTGACAGAAAGACAAAAAAGGACAGCTTCTATCTCTACAAAGCATGGTGGAGCGAGGAGCCTTTCGTGCATATAGCTTCAAAGAGATTTGTACAAAGAACAAAGAGCAGGATAAGGCTCAAGGTTTATTCCAATCAGAATGAGATAACTCTTTTTGCAGATGGAAAAAAACTTGAGACAAAGCACGGAAAGCATGTGTTTGAGTTTGAAGTAAGTCTCGGTGAGATAGGAAAAGAAACTGAGATCACTGCCGTAAGCGGAGCCTTCAAAGACAGCACAAAATTTGTGAGAGTTGCTGCTCCGAATCCGGAGTACAGCCTTAAGGATCAGGGAGATAAAGGGGCAAACTGGACCTGATCCGGAATACAAATGTGAAAATAGGAGTATGAAAATGGGAAATACTGTTACACAGGAAAGGGGCAATAAAGCAAAGCCCTATCAGCTGGTGCTTTTTCCTCTTAACAATGGAGCTACCAATGTCTACTATGTCCTGGTTTTGTCCTACATTGCGACCTTTGGCTCTAATGTTCTGAACCTTGGGATCTTGTTCGCATCCATCATGGTTACGGGAATGAGAGTGTTTGATGCTTTCACAGACCCGATCATCGGTGCGCTGATGGACAGGACCAACGGCAAATTTGGTAAATTCAGACCATTTATGGTCATCGGAAATATCATAATGGCACTCAGCATCATAACGATGTATATGATAACGCCAAATATCCCTGAGAGTATGATGGCTTTCAGATATATAGCTTTCGTGGGTCTTTATGCCATATGGGTTATCGGATATACATTTCAGACTTCCTGCACCAGAGCAGGACAGACGGTTCTGACTTCCGACCCTTCACAGAGACCGCTTTTTACAATCTTTAATACAGTCGGATCTCTTGCGGGAATGGGAGTTATGCAGTTCCTTGCACCGATCATAAGAGCCAATGTTGCAGACTATTCAAGTGCAAGCTTTTACAGGGTGCTGACACCCATCGGGATCACAGTATCGATGGTGCTCACAGCACTTGCCATCATCGGGATCTGGGAAAAGGATCAGCCCAAATACTTCGGAATCGGCGGAGCAAAACAGGAGAAGGTCAGACTTTCGGAATACGTCGAGATCCTTAAGAACAATGACCCTATGAAGAGGCTTATGATCGCCGGCGCCGGATGTAAGCTGGCTCTGTCCATAGCAACCAACACCACTGTTTTGTGCATGCTCTATGGCTGCATGATGGGGAATTACGATGGTCTCTATCTTCCGATGATGATAGTCGGCTACGTGTTCTCAGTACCGTTCTTCGTTTTGACAGTCAGAACCAGCCAAAAGAAGGGGCAGAAAGCATCGCTTCTAAGGTATGTATCGGTGGCACTTATGTGCTACGTAGGAGTATTGGTCCTCCTCCTTTTTTGGAAAGAGGGTGTGCCATCAAGGAATCTTTCGTTCTTGTCTGATGGCCGCGTTTCAATAAATCTTTATACCGTTTTATTCATCATGCTTTTTGGTATCGGTTATGGCGCTTATTACTCAACGGCTGATATGCCGATTCCTATGGTGGCAGACTGTTCGGATTATGAAACTTACAGATCGGGAAAGTACATACCCGGAATAATGGGAACGCTTTTTTCACTGGTAGATAAGCTTGTTTCATCACTTTCCGCAACAGTCGTAGGTATAGCTGTAAGCATTATCGGAATACAGAATCTTCCAACTGCAGAGACGCCTTATTCATCAGGCATGAATGCGGTTGTTATCATGCTTTTTTGTATAGTTCCCATGTTGGCCTGGGCTGTAACCCTGATCGCAATGAAGGGGTACGCTCTTACGGGGGAAAAGATGCGACAGATCCAGGAAGTCAATCTGAAGCGTAAGGAAGCTATCGCAAATGGCATGAGCATGGAAGAGGCAATGAAAACTATAAATTGATAAGGAGAAAGAAATTGAAAAAGACAGGTATTTTCAGAGGACTGGCAGCTCTTATGTCATTTTTACTGTCAATCTCAGTAATAGTTGGTAACACACTGGAATCTTTTTCAACAACTATCGATACGGCTCTTGGTACCCAGAGTGAGATGATGGTTACAGATGACAAAGATGCAGTGTACGACAGGTTCACACCACCTGCTGAACTTTTAAATGAGGATGGAACAGGTAATTCACATGCACTTATCCAGGCTGCTATCGATCTTAACAGAGAGCAGGCAGCAGAAGGAAC
>DOVL01000253.1 GCA_003520105.1 Lachnospiraceae bacterium
TCTTGGCAAATCCGATACCCGGATCAAGAATTATCTTACTCTTCTTTATTCCGACAGCCTCGGCAATATTCAGCGACTCCTCAAGGTCATTCACACAATCACCTATAAGCTCATTATACTGAACCACCCAGCGGTTATGCATGATGACAATTCCGACATCACCGGCAGCCACGACCTCAGCCATGGTCTTCTTGATCGTCTCATCATCCCACTTGAGACCCCAGATATCATTTATCATATCGACGCCTGCCTGTATGCCGCTTTTGGCAACAGAAGCCTTATAGGTATCCAGCGAAACCGGAGTGCTGAAGTTCTTCTTAACCGCCTCGATAACCGGACATACTCTTTCAATCTCAGCCTCAGCCGATATCATCTCGTAACCCGGTCTGGTGGACTCACCACCGATATCTATGATGTCCGCACCACCTGCTATCATCTTCTCCACATGGCGAAGCGCCTTGTCAACCGAATTAAACTTACCACCATCCGAAAATGAATCAGGTGTAACATTCAGTATTCCCATAACTATCGGTTTGTCATCCTTGCGGATGGAATCAATCATATGCATATTTTTATCCTCATGTACCTATATTTACTCTATAGTATTCAGCCTCTGTTGCTTGAATCTTTAACAAAAACAACAATCATTCTGACAAATACGATTTATTCTTTATAAACTGAAATAATCAATATAAAATAGACTTGTTCTTCCTGTCCTCGCTCCAGTAACACTCTTCACGAGCATCACACATAAAGCAGTTTCGTGAAAGCTTGTCGGCTCTGTAGAGCACATCCGCCAGACTGCCATCCTCATCACTTTTATTCTTATGAAGCTTTATCGCATCGCATATTTCTTTTGCAGCCTTCTTACCAAAGCCTGCCCTCTCAAGTATCGGAGCTGCAACGAGAGCACCTGCCTCATGGTGAGACATTCCCTCCTCTTCATAGGAAGAATACCTTCCGATGTCATGAAGAAGAGCCGCTGCATAAAGCTTCTCATTATCGAGATCCAGCCCCTCTTCGAGACAGATTATCCTCGCAATTCTTGCTACCGAAAGAGCATGACCGAGGCTGTGTCTGCAGAATACTCTGTCAAACTCTCTCTCCTTTATCATAACGGAAATCCTTCTGAACTCCGCATCATTTATTATCTTATCAACCTTTTTCATCTCAGCTGTCAGTTCCCCTGTGTCATATTTTTGTATAAACACCATCATTTATACACATCCTGCAATATCAATAATTGATCTGCAGATAAATACTTTTTATTTCTTCAGATATGATCTCACCGAGCGTATAACATCTCCTGCAAAGGAAAGCGTTCCGCACGCTATGATCACACTATCCGGAGTTTCCTTCGCGAGACTGAAAGCGTCCTCCACTGCTTTCTCAACGCTTTCTGCATAAACCGCCCTGACTCCTCTTTCACGGATGAGTCCGGCAAGCACGTTTCCATCAAGTGCTCTCGGGCTGTCAGTTGTCACCGTAAATGCGCTGTACATATCCGGAGTGAGCATGTCCAGCATCTTCGGATACTCCTTATCCCCTAACACTCCTATTATATAGATTAGCTTCCTGTTTGTAAAATATTTCCTCACGTCTGCCGACAGTTTCTTCCATGCATCCTCATTGTGAGCGCCATCCACAATGAACAGCGGTTCTTTGTTTAGTACAGTGAACCTTCCCTGCCAGCGAGTTTTCCTGAGACCTGCCTTCACTGTCTTAAGCGGTATCTCCTCAAAGCCATAATTCTCGGAAATACTGTTAAACGCATCTATCGCCTCAATCGCAGTTATCGCATTCAGTACCTGCGCGCCGCCTGCAAGGTGAATTGTATATTTCTCGCCTTTATATACAAAGCCGGTCTTATCAAGAGATTCACTTACATCAGATATCTCTGAAATATCAGCCTTGAAATATCTACGTGATAATTTTTCCGAAATGCTGCTGTCCTCATTGTTTGAACCGTTAGTATTGCCAACGGTTTTAACTTCTATATTCTCTGCGGCGAACTCATCAATTATCCTCTCCGGAATCTCCGACTGCGGATACGATACAAGTATGTCGCCCTTCTTCATGATTCCCAGCTTCTCTCTTGTGATCTCTTCGAGAGTTTCACCCAGGAACTGCATATGGTCAAAGCTTATCGAGGCAAGGATATCTATCGGAGTGGTCTCAAATACATTTGTCGCATCGAGTCTTCCGCCCATGCCACATTCGATCAGGATGATGTCGCACTCACTTTTATTAAACCAGAGAAATGCCGCTGCGGTTTCAATCTCGAAGGAGGTCGGCCTGCCGGCGCCTTCTTCTTCCATCCTGCCAACCGCATCGATCACTTCTGTCAGTATTTCCGCACATTCCTTCTTCGAAATATAACGTTTATTGATCTGCCAGCGTTCCCTGTAATCAATTATGGTCGGTGAGATATATCTTCCGACCTTATATCCTGCCTCTATCAGAACGCTCTCTACATAAGCCATGATAGAGCCTTTTCCATTTGTTCCCGCAATATGAAAAGCCGGAATTCCTTTTTCCGGATTACCCAGCCTCTCCAGCAGTCCTTTTATATTATCAAGTCCCGGCACACTGCCAAGCTTATTTCGTTCTTCTATATAATCCATGACCTGTGCAAACTTCATTTACCCATACACTCCATATCTCTATTAGAATATTCATTGATATATAATATCAGTCATCATAGCAATATTCAATATTACCCGAATATTATATAACAGCCCTGAATACAAACCAAACAAAAGAGACCGACGTAAATCGGTCTCCATAAAACTATTTATCTCCCTCATACTGAACGTGTCTCACCGGAGTTGTGTCTCTGGTGATTGGAAGAATCTCATACCCCTCAGCCTTCAGTGTATCGATCAGATACGGAAGGGCCTCAACTGTATTGTGATGCGAACCGAGGTCATGCATAAGAACAACCGTATCTCCCGGATTGCTTCTGACAAAGCCCATAACATTATAGTTAAGCTGATCAGGTGAGATGTAGTAGCTTACCGCATCACCATTCTGAGCATTCCAGTCAAAATACACATAACCGTTCTCATCAAGATACTTCATGCAATCCTGAATATTCACACCGGAAACCTTGTTTGAGCTTCCGCCCGGAAAACGATAAAGCCAAGCATCATATCCGGTCACGTTGTAAATAAGGTCGTGCATGCTCTCAACATCATTCTTGAAGTAATCAAGATTCTTGTATACCGTATCATAGACATGTGAATACGAATGAATTCCTATAGAATGTCCATCCTCAACTATCCTCTGATATTCAGGATAGTATTCCTCTTCTTTACCTACAACGAAGAAGGTTGCTTTAACGCCTTTTTCCTCAAGTATATCAAGTATCTCCTCGGTATATCCTGACGGACCATCATCAAATGTAAGATAAACCTTCTTACCATTCAGCGGAACCTGCTGTTCCTCTTCAGTGGTACCGTTTTCTACAGAATTCATATCCTGAGTATTCTCTGTTCCGTCCTCTGTCTCCTGACTGTCTTCCGTAGATGCCTGATCTATATTTTCCTGTCCAGATATCTGCGCATCAACAGTACCATCGGTATTAGCATCTGCAGTGCCATCAGTCAGCGCGTCCTCAGAAGGATCGATCAAAATACTGCTTTCTTCTGTATCCGACTCTTCGACAGTCACAAACTCGAAATCCTCCCTGCTCTGGAGGAGATTATTCTTTGCATCGGCATACATTGATATCTGATACTCGATATTATCCTTGATATCATCCTCTGAAAGCTTTTCCTTGTCCTCTTCGATCGTCTGTGTTTCGGTATTCTTTTCAGAAAGCTCTTCTCTGCATTCCTTCAGTTCCTTTTCAAGCTTATTTACCTTAACGAAAAGTAAGATTGAAAGACACATCGGAATAACGATAAGAAGTAGTGCCGTGATAAGGATCGCCTTCTTGATCCTGTTAACATTACGTCTGTTATATGCAGGCTCTTCATCTGCCACTTCGTTTTCTGCTGCAGTTTTTTCAGCGATTGTAATTACCGGTTCCGGCACTGTTTTCTCAGCTATTGCAACCACCGGTTCCGGCACTGTTTTCTCAGCTATTGCAACTGCAGATTCTGACATTGTTTCTTCAGTGATTGCACCGTTAGAAACATCGGACTTTATATCTCTATTAATTTTAGAATTATTGTTGTGTTTCTTTTTCTTGCCCATATATTGTGCCTCGTAAAATATAAAAACGCAAAATCGGCTTTTGCGGAAAAGCGCTTAAAAAGTGCGAAAAAGCGTCATTCTCAGAATGGCGCATTACAAATTATACATTTTTTCGGCAGTTTTTGTCAATAAAATACGGGCTGAAAATATGACGAATTTTCAGCCCGATTTTATCCTTATTTATCCAATTATACTAACCGTAAATGCAGCTTTTTAGTTTAAGGTTACATAACTCTAACATTATGTAATTCGCTCTATTTTTTGCTCTTGTCGACCTTAAAATATGCCCGGTTTTTTCCGACCATCTCATCGTACTGGTCGTACATTTTCTGCACAGAATTTTCAAGCAGATAATAATGTGCACAGTATGGGATCAGCAGAACAAAAAGCAAAACGATAAGTGGCACGATCTCGAGCTTACCCGACGTAATGAAGGTCATTATACTTATGATGGTGCATATCGCAACAAGAGCAAAAACTATCAGATGTATCAGTCTCTCGTGCGCAAAGAATCTGATCTGGATAAGATGCTTCTCAATGACATCATCCCAGTCCCGCTCCTCACTGCTCTTCAGCAGTCCGTCAATATAATCTATATACTGCGTGATCCTCCTCTTCATATCAACCCTCCATGTATTTCTTCCTTACATAAAGTGCCGCATCCGGCTTATCCGTAATGATGCCGTTTGCGCCCATACGCATAAGCTTCAGCATCCTCTTCTTATCATTAACCGTCCAGACAAGAACCGGATAGCCTCTCATATGCATCCTTCTGATAAAACCCAGATGAATAAGTCTGTATGCCGGCGAAACAAAATCCGCCCCGCACTCATGAAGTCTTCTCTCCGGAAACAGTTCCTTGAGCCTCCTCCACGGCGTTGCATGCTTCTTACCTATCAGAAGTCCCGTAACTATGTGCTTATCAAGCTTTTTGACATTTTTAACGACAACGTCCTTGAAAGATTTGATCGAATATTCCTTATAATCCGCATGTTCCTTCAGAAGCTTCACTATCTTCTCTTCGAAGCCGGTCTCCTTGATCTCAACATCCATCTTGATCTTACCGTGGCACAGCTTCACGACATCTATAAGAAGAGGCACCTCAAAACCACTGGCCTCAGCCGCCTTCTTCATCTCGTTATAATTCATCCACGCGATTGGAGTTTCGTTAAATACACTGTCATGGAAAACCACAAGCTGTCCGTCCTTGGTCTCCCTGACATCAAATTCAACCATATCCGCTTTAAGCTTAATTGCTATCTCAAAGGATTCCATCGTATTTTCCCTCTCAGCGAGAAATGATGCGCCCCTGTGAGCTATTACCCGTGTTTTCTTCTTGTTACCTTTTAAAAAATATATCATATTACTCTCCCGATATAATACCTTTCGCACGAGCCGGACAACATGCATATATCATAAGCACGTAATGTTCACTCCCGGTTCATACATAATATCGAACACACTTATTATAATACATAATTCCTACTGCTACAAACTGTTATTTCTGAAACAATCTTAATAAAAGCTAAAGCTCTTTTTTATATTTATTTTTAAGTGTAATTTTGGTATAATCACTTATGTTACACTAATTGATCAGAAGTTTTATTATATTTTTAATACATCCCCAGGAGGATACAATGCCGGATAATACAAACAATAACAATACAAATGACGACGAATACGAAAAATACTGTTATATGTGCCGCAGACCCGAGTCAGAAACAGGCCGTCTGCTTGGCATGGCAGATAATATCTACATTTGCCCTGACTGTCTGCAGAAGGCATTTAACAGCATAAATAATAACAGTTTCCAGTTTCTTGATTTCAGCAAGTTCCCGGGCTTTGGCGATATGAATGCCTTCACTCACATGAATGATATTCCCAATTCGCAGAAGGTTAAGAAGAAAAAACCTAAGACCGAGGAAGATAAACAGGAAGAAAAGGACGAGTTTGAGAGCCTCACTCTCGACAAGATTCCTGCACCTCACAAGATCAAGGAGATGCTCGACGAATATGTTGTTGGTCAGGAATATGCGAAGAAGGTTATTTCCGTTGCGGTCTACAATCACTATAAACGTGTTCTGACAA
>DOVL01000030.1 GCA_003520105.1 Lachnospiraceae bacterium
AATTCGAAACTTTCATGCTTTTATAGATATGGGGCGGTTATATGAAAAACAGAAAATTAAGACGCAGAAGCGCGCGTTTTACAGCGCTTGTTACAGCCACGATGCTTCTCCTTTCAGGCTGCGGAAGCAGTAAGAAGGATAACGGCAAGTCCATGGAGAAGCTGAACAGTTCACTTACCGAATACGAAGGGCTGACAGCAGAGGATAATAAGATAAGAACAACCTATGAGGTTTTTGTTTATTCTTTCGCTGACAGTAACGGCGATGGTATCGGAGATCTGAACGGACTTACGGCGAATCTTGATTATATTAACGACGGTGATCCTGCGACGACAGAGGATCTCGGCTGTACGGAGATCTGGGTTATGCCGATCTTCTCTTCCCCTACATATCATAAATATGATACGACAGATTATGAAGCAATAGATAGTCAGTACGGTACGATGGAAGACTTTGACAGGCTTCTGGATGAATGCCATAAGAGAGGCGTGAAGCTGATCCTTGATATTGCTGTAAATCATACATCAAGCGAACATCCATGGTTCGTTCAGGCTGCAGATTATATAAAGTCACTTGCTGACGGTGAAGAGCCGGATGCGTCGAAATGTAAATATGCTTCTTATTATAACTTCAGTAAGGATGCACATTCAGGATATGAGATGCTCGACACCAGATGGTATTACGAAGCAAGATTCTGGTCGGGAATGCCGGACCTCAACCTGGACAATCCTGAGGTTAAGGAGGAGATAAAAAATATCCTTTACTTCTGGCTTGATAAGGGAGTGGATGGCTTCAGACTTGATGCGGTAACTTCTTATTATACAGAAGATAAGCAGTGCAGTATCGATTTTATCGCATGGCTGAATGAAACGGTTAAGACTAAGAAAAGTGATGCCTATATAGTAGGTGAGGCCTGGACAGATCAGTCAATATACAGTGAGTACTACTCAAGCGGTGCAGATTCTTTCTTTGACTTTAACTTCTCGGGACAGGACGGAGTTATCGCTTCGGTCGTAAGAGGAAATAAGAAAGCTTCCTACTACGCCGAGCAGCTTGTTAAAGAAGAAGAGCTTTATAAGAGCATAGCACCTGACACGGCAATAAATGCTCCTTTCTACACCAACCATGATATGGCAAGAAGCGCCGGATATTATGCGAGTGATGACGGCAGCAAGACCAAGCTTGCCGGAGCACTGAACCTTATGATGACCGGAAATGCATTTATTTACTACGGCGAAGAACTGGGTATGAAGGGTTCCGGAAAGGACGAGAACAAGAGACTTGCTTTCCCATGGTGTGCTGACAGCTCGGGAGCAAACGGAGAATACCTCTGTAAGGGACCTGCTGATGCAGACAAGGTTACTCAGAAATACGGTACTCTCGAAGAACAGAAGAAGGACGAGTATTCAATCTATAACTACTATAAAGAAGCAATCAGAGTAAGAAATGCTTTTCCGGCAATATCAAAAGGAAAGACCGAGATAGTAGACAGCCTGACGGGCGATAAGACCTGCGGCTTTATCAGAAAATATTCGGAAGATACCGGGAATACGGGGGATGTTCTCATCGTGATCAACACCGGTTCCGAGACAGAAAAGCTTGACCTATCTGATGTATCAGAATACAAAAATCTCGCCGCAATCCTGACCGTAAATAAGGACAAGGTAACTAATAAGAACGGTAAATTGACATTACCTGCGTATGGAATTGCTGTGTTTACTAAATAATTAACAGCTTCACAAGTGTATGTCAGATAAGTGAAACGTAACATTAGAAAGAAGAAAACTATGAAAAAGACACCGTTATTATGGAAAAAGTTCTACAAGGAAAACAGGAATCGTTCGGATTTTAATTATAATGGCCCCCTCGGAGCCGTAGTTACAGAGAAGGGAACAATCTTCCGACTCTGGAGCCCGGTTGCGGAGGCAGTACGTATCAATCTGTACGATAATGGCGGCAAAGGCAGCCTGAGGATGGGTGAAAACGGCTGCTTCACGCAGGACTACAGTGCTGATAATAACGATGGCCTGGTGATGAGTTTTCCGATGGAATATGACAGAGGAAACGGTGTCTGGTTTTACGAGTCATCTGACAATCTTGCAGGAGCATATTATGACTTCGATATAACGATAGAGGGTGTGGCAAGGAAAACTGCTGACCCTTATGCGGTTGCAGCAGGAGTAAATGGCCTCCGCTCAATGATACTTCCGAGAGAGGTATCGAATCCGGAGGGATGGAAAGAGGATAAGGCACCTGCAAAACCTGAGACTGATATTATTTACGAAATAAATATAAGAGAATTCTCCCACAACCTTGAGATGGGTGATGACAGCGGAAAGTATACAGCATTTAAGAGGATGTCTTCGGGAGAAGAGTTTAAGATTAAAGGCACAGAGCACAAAATCAACCCCCTAAAGTATCTGAAGGAGCTGGGCGTGACTCATGTCCAGCTTCTTCCGAGCTTCGACTTCGGTTCGGTAGATGAGAGAAAATCGGACGAAAGCTTCAACTGGGGATACGATCCGGTAAATTATAATATACCTGAAGGCAGCTTCTCAACAAATCCTTCGAGCGGAGAAACAAGGGTACTTGAGTATAAGGAGATGGTCGAGGCACTTCACAAGGCAGGCTTCAGAGTTATCATGGATGTGGTTTACAATCACACCTACAACCTTGAAAGCAGCCTGCAGAAGACGGTTCCTTGGTATTTCTACAGAGTGAACAGCGACGGAACGGCTTCAAACGGATCAAGATGCGGAAATGACATAGCTTCCGAGAGATATATGGTCGGAAGGTATATAATCAATTCGGTTCTTTACTGGGCTGAGGAATATCACATCGATGGCTTCAGATTTGATCTGATGGGACTTCTTGATACAGACCTTATGAATGCGATCAGAGAAGCTCTTGATGAGAGGTTCGGTAAGGGCGAGAAGCTCCTTTACGGAGAACCTTGGGCAGCAGGAGAAACAGCTATCGAGGAAGGCTTCACTCAGGCACTTAAGGCAAATACGATGAGAGTGACCGGCTTCGGTAATGCTCCGGGCGTAAAACCGCTTGATGCTTCGATAGGCTTCTTCAATGATGATCTGAGAGATCTCATCAAAGGAATCTACTGTGATGAGAAGAGCAGGGGTTTCGTGAACGGCGGATGTATGGATCAGAAGATCATAGATGCAAGAAATGCAGCCCTGATGGAAACAGGAAAGCTTAAAGCTGAGGATATTAAAAATATACCGAGGCTTGAGGACAGAGTTGCCAGAGGAATTACAGCCTTTAACGACTGTGGACTCACACCGATGCAGATGATAAGATATGTCAGCTCCCACGATGATCATACTCTCTGGGATAAACTGACGATCACAACCAAAGATGAAAGCTTAAGGCGTAAGCAGAACATGCTTGCAGCAGCAGTATACATACTCGGACAGGGACATGTATTTATGCTTTCGGGCGAGGAGTTCCTCAGAACCAAAAACGGTGAGTCAAATTCCTACAATCTTCCGATAAGCCTGAATGCACTTGACTGGAAGAGAGCCTTCGAGAACAGTGATATAGTTGATTTCTATAAGAACCTTATAGCAATAAGGAAGAACAATTCGGCACTCTCCGATATGACAAGCGGAGCAGACGGAAGGATTAGAATAGATAAGGCTGAGGACGGAATGGTTGCCTTCGAGGCCGATGACATATTTGTTGTATTTAACAGTAACGAGATGAATTCATACGTCAGCATACCACAGGGACGCTGGGAAATGATCCTCGGAAACCACGACGACAGAGTCAGCGGTGAAGAATACAACGAACGCGTTCGCAAGGTTGACCCTGTATCTGTAACGATCTACAGAAAATGCAGCGGTGAATATGATTATAATCCTACGGAGATGTTTAAAGATACACCGATCGGTGGTTGATAGAAGTAAAGATTTAAAAGGAATAACATGAATTTATCAGCAATTTACCACAGAACCACAGACAAGTATGCGTATCAGTTATCTGACACGGAGCTGATCATAAATATCGAGACCGGCTATGATGTCGATCACGTATACATTTACCAGGGCGATCCTTATCTCGCAGGTATTATGGGCGGTAAGGAACAGTGGCAGGGCAGACGTGAAGAGATATGCTACAAGAAGAGAAAGAAGGAGCACATCTGGTGGACAACAACTTTGTTTCCGCAGTACAGACGCTGCAAATACTACTTTGAGATAGTGAGTGGTGAGGAGAGAGTATTTCTCTTCGAGGACGGCTTCTATACCGAAGAGGAGATGCACCGTCCGGGCAAGGTCCTTTCGTATTTTATATACCCTTGGATGAACCCGGTGGATACCTTCAGAACTCCGAAGTGGGTAAATGATACTGTGTGGTATCAGATATTTCCTGAGCGTTTCTGCAATGGCGACAGCAGTAATGACAACATGGGCACCAAGCCTTGGAAATGTGAAAAGATCAGAAACCATAATGATTACTACGGCGGCGATCTGCAGGGAATAATAAACAGATTTGATCATATAAAGAATCTCGGAATAACCGGTCTCTACCTGACACCGATATTTGAAGCAGATTCAAATCATAAATATAACACAACGAATTACAAGAAGGTTGATCCGCATTTCGGAAGCAACGAAAAGCTGAAGGAGCTTGTAAAGCTTGCACATGATAACGGCATGAAGGTGATGCTGGATGCGGTATTTAACCATACAGGTACCGATATCTCGATGTGGCAGGATGTTCTGACAAACGGTCAGATGTCCAAGTATAAGGACTGGTACATGATCAATGAGTGGCCGGTAGACAAGAAGCGTGACACGAAGGACGGAAGATATTATTCCTTCGCTTTCACGGAGGAGATGCCGAAGCTCAATACAAACAATCCTGAGGTCAGAGAATATCTCCTTGATATTGTGGCCTTCTGGATGAAGGAATTCGATATCGACGGACTTCGCTTTGATGTCGGAAATGAGATATCACATCGTTTCCTTCAGGAGGTTCGCGAGATGACCAAGAGCATCAAACCGGACTTCTACCTGCTCGGAGAAATATGGCATGATGCAACACCGTGGCTCCTGGGAAATGAGTATGACGCAGTAATGAATTATCCGCTTTCTACGGCAATCTCGAACTACTGGATATATCCGGAGTGGGATTCAAAGGAATTTGAATACGGAGTGAACAGAAGCTTCACAATGTATATGCAGCAGGCGAATGATGTTATGTTTAATCTCCTGGATTCACATGACACAAACCGTCTGATAGATAAGGTAAAAGATAAGGATGTTTTCTACCAGCAGCTTGCAGTTCTTTACACAATGCCGGGCAGCCCTTGCATCTATTACGGAACAGAGATAGTGATGCCGGGCGGACATGATCCGGACTGCCGCAGGTGTATGCCATGGGATGAGATCGATGCAGGCGTTTATGATGAAGAGATCAACGAGATCAGAAAGCTCATCAGCCTCAGAAAAGAATACCCGGCGGCTAGAAGCAGAAACTTCCACTTCCCGAACAGTATAGATGACAAGAGGACAGTTGAGTACATCAAGCTTTGCGACAAGGGCTGCATCAGCATAGTCCTGAACTGCGGAGATGAACCAATCGACATCCCACCTGAGATCACATACAAAAACGTCCTCTATAGCAGAAAGTATTCCTCCGGAGTACTTGACGCGAAGGGAATTCTGATAAGTCTTTTGCAGGGATGATAATTCATGATCGTATATATCTCCGAGGGCGTATTTCACCTACAACCGAGGAGATAAATACGAGCATGATACAGAGAAAGATTAAAGGAGAACCAACATGCGACACGCAGGAATACTACTTCCGATATTCAGTCTCCCGGGAAAATACGGGATCGGCTGTTTTTCAAAAAATGCATACGAATTCATTGACTTTCTGAAGAAAGCAGGACAGAAATACTGGCAGATTCTTCCGGTTGGTCCGACGGGCTACGGTGATTCACCTTACCAGACCTTCTGCTCCTTCGCAGGTAATCCATATTTTATAGACCTTGAAGCTCTTATTGAAGAGGGTCTTCTGGATAAGAAGAAGGTTGATAAGGTTTACAGGAACTGCGCCGATGACAGAATAGATTACGAGATGCTCTATAACACCAGATTTCCTATTCTTCATGATGCTTATGAAGCTGCAAAGGAGAAGGGCATTAAGAGGCTTAAGGCATATAAAACATTTGTGACTGAGAACAGTGACTGGCTTGATGATTATGCACTCTTCATGTCACTTAAGGATGATATGGGCGGTATCAGCTTCACCGAGTGGCCGGAAGAACTGAGAATAAGAGATGAGAAGGCTCTGAAGAAGGAAGCAAAGAGGCTTGCCGATGAGATCGAGTTTTATAAATATCTCCAGTTCAAGTTCTACGAACAATGGGACAAGGTTAAGAAATACGCTAACGAAAACGGAATAGATATAATCGGAGACCTTCCGATATATGTTTCACCTGACAGTGCTGATGTATGGGCTCATCCGGAGCTTTTCCAGCTGGACAAGAATGCCAGACCAAAGGCAGTTGCGGGATGCCCACCTGATGGCTTCACACCTCTCGGTCAGCTCTGGGGCAATCCGCTCTATGACTGGAATTATCACAACAAGACAGGTTATGCATGGTGGATAAGCCGTATCGATAAATGCAGAAAGCTTTACGACATAATCAGGATCGATCATTTCAGAGGCTTTGACGAATACTACAGCGTACCTGCCGGTGATACGGATGCAAGAGGCGGACACTGGGTTAAGGGTCCGGGAATGAAGCTCTTCAGAGCTATCAAGAAGGCTCTCGGAGATATCAGGATCGTTGCCGAGGATCTCGGATATACAACTGATACAGTCAGAAAGCTGGTTAAGGATTCCGGTTTCCCTAATATGAAGATAATGGAATTTGCTTTCTATGAACCGGAAGAAGGCGGAAATTACGATTTCCTTCCTTGCAATCATTACGCAAACTGCGTTGTTTATACAGGAACCCATGATAACGAGACACTTATGGGATGGCTTAAGGGTGCTGAGGATGACGTATACAAAATGATGACAGAATACCTTGGCTATGTACCTGAGGAATGGTCAAAGAAACCTTCCGCAAAGGAGATAGAAGAGGCAAAGGCAGCCGGTTATAACGGCTCAGAGAAATATGTAAAGGGCGATGATGAACTTCATAGTCTCGCCGACAAGCTGATCAGAGCTTCTCATAACTCTGTCGCTGATTACTGTATTATCCCTGTTCAGGATTATCTCTATCTTGATAATTCTGCCAGGATAAATGCACCGTCCACACTCGGAAACAACTGGGTATGGCGTGTGGATAAAAAGGCCGTAAATAGTCGTCTGGCCGATAAGGTCAGAAAACTGACCGCTATTTACGACAGGCTGTAAAGCCTGACACAGTGTGGACGGACATACAATAAACAGCTATATGGCCCCGGAGTGATGCCCGGCATGATGGTATATTGCTTCTGCGAATATTTACGAAAAATCTTAAAATTTCTTAAAAAATTTGTTGACAATATATAATCTCGGTTGTATAGTTAGTTTATGAACAACCGGTTGCGCAAGAGAGAATATTTGACCGGTAAAAACCCCAAATCATTATTATGTGTTACTTTAAAAATGATCCGTTAGGATCCAAAACAAACCAATGGTCCATGACGGATCAAAAGAGGAGGAAAGAAACATGAAGAAGAAATTAGTTGCAGGTTTTCTTGCCACAGCTATGGTAGCTACTGCACTTACAGGATGCGGCAAGAAGGATGACGACGACAAGAAGGAAACAAAGGACAAAGTTGAGGTTACAGCAGAGGATACCGGTGAGATCAAGGTTTGGGTAGCTGATGCTACAGTTGATTTCACACAGAAGAGAGTTGACGCTTTCATGGAAGCAAATCCTAACTATAAGGGATACAAGGTTTCCATCGAGCCTGTAGGTGAAGGCGATGCAGCAACAAACATGATCACTGACGTTGAAGGCGGTGCTGATGTTTACGGATTCGCACAGGATCAGCTTGCAAGACTTGTTTCTGCCGGAGCTATCGCACCTGTTTCAAGTGCAAACGCTGACTGGATCACAGAGCAGAACGATGCCGGTGCAGTTGGTGCAGCTACAGTTTCAGGAACAGTTTATGCATTCCCACTTACATCAGATAACGGATATTTCTTATACTATGATAAGAGCGTTGTAACAGATCCTTCTACACTTGAAGCTATCATCGCTGACTGCGAGAAGGCTGGCAAGGGCTTCTACATGGAGATCAACTCAGGATGGTATGACACAGCATTCTTCTTCGCAACAGGATGTAAGCTTGAGTACGGTCTTGATGCAGACGGAAACTTCAATTCAGCAAATGTTACATACGCAACAGACGAAGGCGTTAAGGCTCTTAAGGCTATGATTAACCTTCACAAGTCTAAGGCTTTCTACAATGGTTCATCAGTTTCAAATGCAGCTAATGCAGCAGCAGTTGTATCAGGTACATGGGATTCAGGAGCAGCTCAGGATATGTTCGGTTCAAACTATGCATGTGCTAAGCTTCCTACATTCAACGTAGATGGTAAAGATTATCAGATGAGCGGCTTCGGCGGATTCAAGCTTCTCGGTATCAAGCCACAGACAGATTCTAAGAAGTACATCGTTTGTCAGGATCTCGCAAAGTTCCTTTCAAATGAAGAGTCACAGCTTGCAAGATATGATGCAGTAGGTTGGGGTCCTTCAAACAAGGCAGCTCAGCAGAGCGACAAGATCAAGACTGACCCTGCTCTTTCAGCACTTGCAGAGCAGCTTGCTTTCACAATTCCTCAGGGACAGTATCCTGGAGATTACTGGACACTTGCAACAGCACTTGGTGATTCAATCCTTTCAGGTGACTATGATAAGGCTTCTGATGATGATCTTATGAAGGCACTCAAGGACTTCCAGTCAACATGTGAGAGCTACGCTAAATAATTGATTCAGCGTACAACAGACTGTATTTAAAAATGAACAGGGCGGGAAAATAAAGCTCCCGCCCTGTTCATCTAAAAGATGTTATTCATTCAGATTTTATCCGGAGGGGAACTATGAACAACTCAATTGCATCAACTTCACAGAAGAAGCGTAAGAGTAAGATAGGAACCTTCTTTAGAACTGTCGGATCAGAAATTAAGGAGATAGGAACTACCTTTACAAGAGGCAGCTGGTATACCAGAGTATCTTATGTTGTACCTGGTCTCGGTCAGATCCTCAGAGGTCAGATCGCAAGAGGTCTCATGTTCCTTCTTCTCGAAGCAGGACTTATTTTCTATATTATTGCTTACGGTGCACCGTATCTTGCTGATTTCTCTACACTTGGAACCAAGAAGAGCGGATACAATGACTTTGGTGTCATGACCTACGGCGATAACAGCTTCTTCATACTTCTGTATGGTCTTCTTGCCATAACAGCAGTATTTCTCGTTATTCTCGTTTGGAGACTTAACCTCAAGCAGAATATGAAGACTGATGATCTGATAAGACAGGGAAGAGTTGTTCCTACAAATAAGCAGGATCTGCATTCTCTTATCGATGGAAACTTTGATAAGACACTCCTTGCACTTCCAGTAGTCGGTATTTTTATATTTACCGTACTTCCGATCATTTTCATGATCTGTATCGCATTTACCAATTATGATGCGACTCACCAGCCACCTGGAAAGCTTTTCACATGGGTAGGCTTTGATAACTTTAAAGAAATCTTCTCATTCGGAAGCAATGGCTTCGGTAAGACTTTCTTTACAGTACTTATATGGACACTTTTATGGGCTTTCTTTGCAACATTCTTAAACTACTTCCTCGGACTTGCGGTTGCAATGCTTATCAACAAGAAGGGCATCAAATTAAAGAAGATGTGGAGAACTATCCTTATCGTTACGATAGCTGTTCCACAGTTTGTATCTCTTCTTTATGTAGGTAAGATGTTTGCTGCAGACGGACTTGTTAATACCTATCTCCTTAAGTGGGGGTGGATATCGAAAGCAATACCGTTCTGGACGAATCCAACCTACGCAAGAATACTCATTATCGTTATAAATCTCTGGATAGGTATTCCATACCTCGTACTTATCGCAACCGGACTTCTCATGAATATTCCTGCAGATCTTTATGAGTCAGCAAGGATAGATGGTGCGTCAAATGTCCAGATGTTCTTTAAGATCACACTTCCTTACATGCTGTTCGTAACAGGACCGTTCCTTCTTACACAGTTTATAGGAAATATCAATAACTTTAACGTCATCTACCTCCTGAACCGAGGCCAGCCTCAATCTATGAAGCTGTCGGACAACGCAGGATATACAGACCTCCTTGTTACATGGCTGTATAAGATGACAGTAAATGACTCTAACTACAAGATGGCAGCAGTTATCGGTATCATGGTATTCGTAGTCGTAGCAGTTATCTCGCTCATAGTTTACAACCTGATGCCGTCAGTTAAGGATGAGGAGGGATTCCAGTAATGAA
>DOVL01000237.1 GCA_003520105.1 Lachnospiraceae bacterium
CTTGCAAGTAAACTGCCGTTTTTCGGAACGATGGGCATGAGTATACTCGGTGGAGTGGCTCACAATCTTGGGCAGCTGCTGGTCGCTGCATTTATAGTCGGAAATACAAGTATTTTATATTATCTCGGGATCCTGCTGGTTGTGGGTGCGGTTTCCGGTGCGGTAGTCGGTATCATGGCCGGGGTACTGCTGAAAAGAGTCTAGGTTTTTGTACAATCTTCATAAAAAAGTAAAGAAAAAGAAACAGAATTGAAGTTGTATTATCAAGGCTCATATAGTAGAATATGTTGTGGTTATTGGAAACTTAATATACTGAAAAGAGGTAGTAACAGTGGCAATTTTTACGTTTAAGGGTGGTATACATCCATTCGGCGGAAAAAAGATGTCTCAAGAGAAAGAAATTACCGCGTACCTCCCGAAGGAAGAGCTGGTTTATCCGCTCAGCCAGCACATTGGAGCACCGGCTGCTCCGCTTGTGAAGAAGGGAGACCGCGTTATTGTCGGACAGAAGATAGCAGAGGCAGCAGGTTTTGTGTCCGCAAATATACATTCATCTGTTTCAGGCACCGTTAAGGCTATAGAGAAGAGGCTTACACCGGGCGGAAACATGGTAGAATCGATCGTTATAGAAAATGACAATCAGTATGAACAGATTGATTTTTCTGCAAATATAAAGAATCTTGAAACCTTATACAGAGAAGATGTCATTGACATCATCAAAGAAGCGGGCATCGTTGGAATGGGCGGAGCCGGCTTTCCTACGCATGTAAAGCTTTCTCCAAAGAATGAATCCGAAATTGATACTATAATTGTAAATGGTGCTGAATGTGAGCCATATCTCACTTCAGACTACAGAAGGATGATCGAGGAGCCTGAAAAGGTTCTTATCGGTCTTCAGATCGTTGTCAATCTCTTCGACAGGGCGAGAGGTATCATCGCTATCGAGGATAACAAGCCTGCAGCGATCAAGAAGCTTAAGGAGCTGACCAAGGGACAGCCGCGTCTGAGCGTGAGAGTACTGAAGACAAAGTACCCTCAGGGCGCTGAGAGACAGCTGATCTATGCATCGACAGGACGCTATGTCAATTCCAAGATGCTTCCTGCAGATGCCGGAGTTATCGTACAGAATGTTGATACGATCATTGCTATATATGAGGCGGTTATTGAAGGCAAGCCTCTGTTGTCGCGAGTAGTTACCGTTACCGGAGACTGCATCGCAGAACCTAAGAATTTTATCGTGCCTCTGGGCACTTCCTTCAGGGAGCTTATTGATGCTGCCGGAGGATATAAGATGGATCCTGCAAAGGTTATTGCAGGCGGACCGATGATGGGCAAGGCTATTTATTCGCTGGACATCCCTGTTACGAAAGGAACCTCTGCTATACTTGCGCTTTCACATGATGACGTGGCTGATTCAGAGCCTTCGGCATGTATCAAATGCGGCAGATGTATCGATATCTGCCCGGGCAGAGTTATGCCAAATCAGCTCTGTGATCTTGCTGAGCATGCAAAATATGATGCTTTCGTTGAAAAAGGCGGAATGGAATGCTGCGAATGCGGCTGCTGTTCTTATGTCTGCCCTGCAAAGCGTCATCTGACACAGACTATAGCCGGAACGAGAAAGATCGTTCTTGCGAGAAAGAAGAAATAGGAGGGGAAAAATGAACGAAGATTTTGTAATTATTTCGGCTTCCCCTCATATAAGAGAGGATAGTTCAACAACCAGGATCATGGGGGATGTGATCATCTCACTTATCCCTGCATCGATCATGGGTATATTTAATTTCGGACTTAACGCATATCTGATGATCATGATATGCGTGGTTTCGTGCGTTCTTTTTGAAGCACTGTCCGAGTATTTCTTTAAGAAGAAGCTTACGGTTAGAGACCTTAGTGCAGCAGTTACCGGACTTTTACTTGCGCTTAACCTGCCACCTGATCTTCCGTTCTGGATGGCAATCCTTGGATGTGCATTTGCGATAGTAGTGGTAAAGCAGATGTTCGGCGGAATCGGTCAGAACTTCATGAACCCTGCACTTGCGGCAAGATGCTTCCTTGTTATGTCATTTGCCGGAAGGATGACAAGCTTCACTTATGATGGTGTCACAACCGCAACACCTCTTGCTGTTCTTAAGAATGGCGGCAAGGTTGACCTTCTCACAATGTTTCTCGGAAATGAAGCAGGAACCATCGGTGAGACATCGGCAGCGGCACTTCTTCTTGGTGCTGCATACCTTATCGTAAGAAAGGTTATCAGTATCAGGATTCCGTTCTTCTATCTGTTTTCTTTCTCTGCATGCATAATGGTTTATGCACTGGCAGGAGAGGGTATGGATCTGAATGATGCAGGTGTATTTCTTGCTGAGCATCTCTGCGGTGGCGGACTTATGCTTGGTGCATTTTTTATGGCTACGGATTATGCGACTTCGCCGATCACGAAGAAGGGCAAGGTTGTATTTGGAGTTGTGCTCGGTGTACTGACATTTATACTCAGAATCTATGGTGGAAGCTCAGAGGGAGTTTCCTATGCAATAATTATTTCAAACCTTCTTGTTCCTATCATAGAGATGTCTACAAGACCGAAGTCTTTCGGCGAAGGCTACGAGAAGAAGCCTCTGTCTGAGAACCTCGGATTTATCGGCGAGCGTCCACAGGAGAAGCCGGAGAATATCATTCCGGAGGGACTTTCTGATGATGAGATCGATATCTGGAAGAAGGAATTTTACAAGGGTAAAAAGGTTGAGAGGAAGGAGAGAAGAAAGAACAGTATCATCTACACTGTTATTTCAATCTTCCTGATCGGTACGATTTCGGGACTTGCACTCGGTGCGGTTCATGACATCACGAAGAAGCCTATAGAAGAGACAGCTGAGAAAAATAAGAAGGAGGCCTTCGCGGAGGTTTTCCCTGGCGATTATTCTTATGTTGAAGACGAAAATATCGATATTGATGAAGCGAACAGTGAGGCTGACGGGCTGTATTCCGCAAAGGCAGATATCGATGAGATTATAGAAGTTAAATCAGGCGACACGGTTGTCGGCCATATCCTGATCGTAACCGCTCATGACGGTTATGCAGGTGATGTACAGATGGCTATCGGAATTGATTCCGACTGCGTGATCACAGGTGTAAATATGCTTACTATAAAAGAGACTACAGGTCTCGGTATGGAAGCTAAGGATGATCCGGATTTCACTGCTCAATACGTTGGTAAGAAGGTTGACAGCTTTGCAGTGACCAAGACAGGCGCAACATCTGACAACGAGATCAATGCTATCTCAGGAGCAACAATAACATCAAAGGCTGTTACAAATGCAGTTAACAAGGCACTTATATTTGCCAAGATGTATCTGGGAGGTGAGGAAGTTGAGTAAATGTCTGGAAAGACT
>DOVL01000159.1 GCA_003520105.1 Lachnospiraceae bacterium
ATATTGGTACACAAGCGGTTATAAAAGTCTGCAAAGCCTTATAAACACTGCATTTATTTTTTCTCTGACTTAAGTGTCGGGATTGGTCTGGGAAATCTTTACATCCCGTTCCGTCTTGTTGTCATGGTTTCCGTCGTTCGTCGGAATCGCCTCTTTGACTTTTCACATCCTGTTCCGTCATGTTGCACGAACGTGTTGTAAAGCTTGTGTCAACTCCTACGAAACACCCCGTTTTGTGTTGCAGGACGGAATCGAAATCATGTAAAAACTATACAAAATTTTTGCCCTTATGAACAGGCAACTTACATGAGAAAAATCTTGCCCTCAATGTTCTTGATCACTTCCTGCTTTTTCTCCTCTGTACAGTCCGCGTAGATGTCCATCGTAGTCTGTATATCCTTATGCCCCATGATTGATTGAATGACCTTAAGGTTGGTCTCATTCTCACAGAGCCTGGTACAGAAGGTGTGTCTTAAGTGATGTGCCGAAATATCAGGCAACAAAAAAGCTTCCCTCTTTTCCTTTTTGGCTTTAGCAGTCTCTTCCTGATTATATTCTGCTATCACCAGATGAATCGCACGATTCACCTCTACAGGTAATGTGACCGTACAGTTTGAGCTTGAAAACACGAAGCCCGAGTAGCCTTCGATCTCCTGCGTGCAGAATCCGGTGATTTGCTGGATCTGATATTCTTCCATGAAGGCTTCATATACCTGCTCGATCATCTGGATCGTTCTCATACCTGCAGCTGTCTTGGGCGTATTGATGTGGAGCGACTCCCCACCCTTTTCAAGCTTACGATGAACAAGATTGTGGTTCACGCTTATGGTCCGGTTCTCAAAATCAATATCCTGCCAGCGAAGTCCCAGGCATTCTCCAATTCTCATCCCACTGCCGATAAGAACAGTGATGACCGGCTTCCATCCCTCATAGCGATGATTCTCATAAAGATAATTCATGAAAGCCTTTTGCTGAGGAACAGTGAGAGACTTGCGCTTCTCCTGTACCCACACATGACTCTTCTTGATCTCGCCAAGCACTCCGGCTGCGGGATTGACTCTGATATATCCGTCACGGACTGCCATTCCAAATGCCGGGTGAAGCTGGGTATGAACATTATCGACCGTTGCCGGGGAAAGACCTTCTTCGGTAAGCAGATCATAATAAAACTTCTTCACATCGGTGTACTTCACTTAGCAAAGCCTGCGCTTGCCAAAGGTTTCCCTTATATAATGATCATACGTGTATATGTAGTTGGCTCTTGTTGTTCCCTTCAGGTCGTACTTCTGCTTTATGTACGCATCATATACCTGATTGACTGTAATACGCTCCGCCCTCCTGGGATCCAGTCCATCCTCAAGATCACGTCTGATCTGCTGCTCCCTTTTTCTCAGACTGATCAGGTCTGTTGCATAGATGGTATGACGGTTTCTGTTCTTATCTGTATAAGAATATGAATACCTGCTATCCTTCCTTTGGCACTCACCGCTTCTGAGCGCGTATCCACGGGAGTCCTTTCTGCTTTGTGCCATTTCGTTCCTCCTTATTGAATAGAAGGAACAGCTCATTTATTTCTTGGTCTTATACAAAAGCTCCAACGCTTCCTTTAAGACCTGTGATTGGGTGAGACCCATTTTCTCGCAGTAGGCAAAGAGTCTTTTACGTTCTTCTTCCGTCACACGGAATCCAACCTTCACACTCTTTGGATTTTCCGCATATGGTCTTCCTCGTGATGCCATGTTCTGCTCCTTTCAGATCTCTACCCTAATTATAATTGTTGTCCCACATCAAATCAATACATTTTTGATAAAACTAATGAGCTATTCCTTAACTTTATACTCCGTCACATATCCCTGAAGTTCTCCAAATACTCTTCAACGATATCGGTATTCACCAACACGATCCGTCTGATCCGGTATACCGCCTTGGCTTCCTTGGCCAGATCCATAAAGGAATGTATCCCCATGGAAAACATCGCCGCTCCTTCAGCGTACTTCACAAACTTCTTTTTGCCTTCCGTAAGAAGCCCTTCCATATTGTCCTTTTCTCTTCTCTTGTATCCCATGATATCCTCCCTTATAATTCCTCACGAAAAAACGGTGTTGTTCTTGATTCCAGTACTCTTCTTGTTTTTGCGAGCATATTTCTGATCGTCTGATCCGCTTTATGCTCCTGCTCGGCAAGTTGTGCCGTGTCCAGATCTCCGTGTATGTAATGATAGGTGATCCGGTATTCCCTGCCCGGGAGTGTCTTTAAGCAGTTATCAAAGACCTCGTACTCCCTGCGCATCATGTGTATCGTCAGGATGTCCCTGCGATGCTTCTCCGAATTATCGGTGTCCTTCAGCAGTTCCCCGGAGAAATTACATTCCTTGATCGCATCCCGGATCATCACATGCTCTACAGCTATCTTTGCTGTAGGATCGCTTTTCTTACTTGTCTGTATACGGACTCCCAGGTCATCGCCGTTCTTTTTTCTGCGGTTGTATTCCTTCTCATAAAGGATCCGGTTGAACAGACCAAGCTCATAACAGTCGATCAGTTGCGGAAACACTTCATAATTCCTGTAGATCAGCATGAATCTTTCCCAGGGATCTCCTTTACCGTAGGCATCAACCAGTTTTTCATCTGTCATGCACATATAAAGCCCTCCAGTCTGAAATGATTATGGAGGTTTGGCTTGCCGGCTAGCGTCGCCTCACGCTTACATATGCCATTCTACGGAACATCACGTCAAAAGTAAGATAGCAAACATCATACAAAAGTATGGCGAGACCATACTTATGTGTTTTAATGTTAGCTTTTTTATTGGTTAGGGGGCGAGATTTGCAAAAACTCAAATTCTTACCCCCTATCATTGACTTTTGCCCCTTAAAATAGT
>DOVL01000273.1 GCA_003520105.1 Lachnospiraceae bacterium
ACCAGCGGAATATGTCTGTCGTAAATATGAGCATCGGCGATAACATGAACAAGCTCACCCGGTTTAAAGCCCGTAACCTGAGCGATCATCATAAGAAGCGCACTGTACTGAACAACATTCCAGTTATTTGCTGCGAGAACATCCTGTGAGCGCTGGTTAAGTACCGCATTCAGCCTGTCACCCGTGACATTAAAAGTCATACTGTAAGCGCACGGATAAAGCCTCATCTCATGAAGATCCTGATGAACATAAATATTGGTCATGATTCTTCGGCTGTATGGGTTATTCTTAAGGTCGTAGATAACCCTGTCAACCTGGTCAAACATGCCTTCTTTATACTGATGTTTAACGCCAAGCTGATAACCGTAAGCCTTACCGATCGAACCATTTTCATCAGCCCACTCATCCCAGATGTGGCTCTTAAGATCCTTGATATTGTTGGACTTCTTCTGCCATATCCAAAGTATTTCATCTATAGCTGATTTGATGTATGTTTTTCTCAAAGTGATAGCCGGAAATTCCTCCGACAGATCATATCTGTTAACAACACCGAATCTCTTGATCGTATATGCAAGTGTGCCGTCTTCCCATTTAGGTCTGACCTTCTCACCTTCAGTGCTGTAACCGTTATCAATTATATCTCTGCACATATTAATAAATAGTTCGTCTGCGCGGCTCATATTTTACCTCCGGATCATGTAATTTCAGGATTGAACACCCCTTTTTCCCTCAACGAACGGGCAAAATCGGGTTAAAACAATAAAAAATACGGTTTCGATCACCCAAAAAGGGCAATTGAATCCGAAAATCGTCTGTAATCTCTTATATATGGTACCATAAAACAGCTATAAAAAAAAGAACAAAAGTATACGGGAGGTAAAAAACATGGAACAACGTTTTTATTGGGGAGACATACTCAGAAATGCAAGGATCAAGCGCAATCTGACGCAGAAAGAGGTGGCCGATATTCTTCGTGTCACAAGACAGACCTACAGCAGCTACGAAACCGGACGAACAAGACCAAAACCTGAAACTATCGCTATCCTTTCGAACATATATGATATCGATCTCTATGATCAGGTAATAAAAAATCTGCCTGCGGACTATGTGGCCGAACAGCACGAATTTAAAGCTTCGATACCATCCTCACCCGAAAGGTCCGCAGGCAGACTTTTAAATATCAGGAAAAAACCTGAACAGATATATCCGAATAAGATTGATCCGGATCAATAAACATTAAATAAGATTCTGCATAAGCTTCTTAGTCTCAAGCTTAACAACCTGGAAGTTCTTCATATCGATATCATGAAGAAGTTCGAAGAGAATTTTTCTTACATCAGGACTAAGCTCATACTCGGAAGCAGAATCGATGATCTCCTTAGCCTCAGATGAAATATTGCCGGCGTCTATAGCCTGCAAAGCTCTGTTAAGCATAGCCTTGAGATCTCTGTTGGAAAGCTTGATACCGTTTGATTTAAGCGGCATATCCTTGATCGCACCAAACTCTTCAAAGCCAAGCCAGAGTCTGAAGGTTTTAACAGTAGCGAACCATCTCTGAACTAGACTTGGCCAGTTGCTGGATGCAACCTCAAGGGAATCCTCCTTGGCCATATTTACGTGATCATCAAGCATATCGGCAAGGTAAAGTGCTCCGAGACCTGAAACTTCGTCACGAAGATCTCTTGCCATATCCATATATCCTCTTTCATCCGAGCCCTCGAGAAGAGCCATGAGCTTGTCGGATTTTTCATCATATTCCTTACAAAACTGGAGAGCTGCCCTTCTGTAAAGCTTCAGGTTTCCGCCGAATTTTTTCATTCCGGCTGTGAATGAAATGCCACCCCTCTGAAGCTTCTCCTCCTGACGAGCCATGGCTATAACTTCTCTTACCAGATCCTTATCATCAGGGAGGTCAGCCTTATCGGAATTTTCGATAAGCAGCTTGATAAATGCATATTTTCCAAATGGTTTTCTGAGTATGCCCGAAAATCCACTCACAAGCAGGAACTCATCCGTCTCATCATGTTCACCGTTTACTACAGCATACATCTTCGCACTGTAGCATCTGTTCATCGTAAGATTCTCAAGATTACGGAGAGTCTGGAGACCGTCCATTCTAGGCATATATCTTGGGATAAGAAGCACATCATATTCACTGATCTTAACCCTGTCGAGACATTTGATACCGTTGTCAACAAAATCGATCGTAACTCCGGCTATGTCAGCATATTCCTTAAGAACACTCTTATCAGCAAGATCGTCTGAAATGGCAAGTATTGATATTGCCTTTTTAAGTCTGAATTCGTCCCTCTTAATAACGCCTTCAGCTGTTACATCAACATAATTCTCAGTCTTGCCCTTCTTAAATACATTCTCCTTGATAGTATCCTTAACACTGGTAAATACAGCTTTAGGAGAATGATCCTTTTTGCCATCAGTCGGCTGCTGAACAAGTCCTGCGGTTACATCACCGATAAGCTCGCTTGTCTTTGTAGCAGCATCGATGTCAGACCATCCGTCAGCATCAGGGTTATCCGAAAGATTCATATCTTCTCTGGTGAAAGCATCAAGTCCGTGATTACCGAACAGGTCACTCTCAACGCCGTCAAAGTTGAATTCCTTCTGAGCATAGCTGATAAGCGAGCCCGTCTCTGTTGCCGGTATTCCGACTGTATTTCGTGTGCTGTCGGCACGTGCCGCAGCTGCTGCCTCTCTTCTGGCAACCTCAGCCCAGTATTCAGAAGAATTCTCAGCCTGATAGTTCTGCTGAAGCTGTTCAGCCGAAGCCGGTTTAGGCTCCGCATCACGTACAACGTAACCGTATTTCTCATACATCATCTGATTGTATGACTTATATCCGCTATTCTCAGTCTGTGCTGTCTGATTCTGCTGTGCAGATGAAGCAGCTCCGGAATTGTTTCCGGCACTTTGCTGAGCGGTAGTATTTGAAGATGCTGTGCTTGCAGAAGCGCTTGCTCCCGCTCCGCTGTATGATGCCGAACTGCTTCCGGCACCGGAAGATGCCTGTGCACCGGCTGTCTGTGTTCCTGCAGAAGCCTGTGACGCTGCTCCTGCCGTAGAAGAAGCCGCATTTACATCCTCATCTCTTCTCTTGGCACCCGTTCTCGTACTGGCATATACAGGCACCTCATTTACATCATAAACCGCATGTGTAACATTAGCTGAGCTGAATTTATTTTTCCATACAAAAGCTCCAACCACGAGCAGTATAAATACAATGATGATAACTGTCATTTTTCACGCCCCATACCTTTCATTTTTGTGATAGTGTCAGCCATCCGCCCCCAAGTAGGCGACTGTTCAATGTCCGTATGCAATATTTTACAGTATGATCTTCTTAAAGTTTTTCTTTCCTCTTCTTACGATGAAGTCACTCTCAAATGCGTCTTTTGTATAAGCAGCATATACATCGGTAACCTTTTCGTCGTTAACGACAACACCGCCCTGCTCGATTGCACGTCTTCCGTCACTTCTTGACTTAACGAGGCCTGCTCTGACAAGTATACCTATAAGGTCTGCCTTGCCATCCTTGAAGTCCTCTTCTTCAAGCTGTGCGGTAGGCATATTTTCTGTAGAACCTGCTGAGAAAATACCCTTTGCAGCGCTCTCAGCCTTTGCAGCCTCTTCATCACCATGAACAAGCTTTGTAAGCTCAAATGCAAGGATTTCCTTAGCCTTATTAAGTTCTGCGCCTTCCCAGCTTTCCATCGCCTGTATCTCTTCTATCGGAAGGAATGTAAGCATCTTGAGACACTTGATAACATCCTTGTCGTCAACATTTCTCCAGTACTG
>DOVL01000167.1 GCA_003520105.1 Lachnospiraceae bacterium
AGTATTACGATGCTCTCAAACGAGATTCCGAATTATATCAGTAATGCAAAGAACTGGCTGAAAAACCTGTCATTCCTCAAGAAATATCCTAAGATCTATGACACAGTCAGCAATAACCTCGATAAGATTCAGGATAACCTGATCAAGATAATCACAGACAAGCTTCTTCCGAATATTGATACTATCGTTATCAAGATTTCAAACAGTATCATTGGCGGTATCAAGTTTGTATTTAACTTCTTTGTAGGTATCATCATTGCTGCGTACATCCTGTACAGCAAGGAGAGACTCTCTGCTAACGGCAAGAAGATCATCTACAGTACATTTAAGAAGAAGAACGGTACGATCATTCTTGATTCACTTTCATTTATGAACAACGTATTTGGCGGTTTCATCGATGGTAAGATCCTTGATTCAATGATCATCGGTATCATTTGTGCGATTTTCTGTCTGAGCGTAGATATGCCATATGCGATACTTGTCAGTGTAACAGTTGGTCTTACAAATATCATTCCTTTCTTCGGACCTTTCATCGGAGCAATTCCATGTTCGCTCCTGATACTTGTTGCGGATCCGCTTAAGTGTCTGATATTTGTTATATTTATCATCATACTGCAGCAGATCGACGGAAATATCCTCGGACCGCTTATCCTCGGAGATTCAACAGGTCTTTCAGGACTCTGGGTTATTACAGCTATCCTTGTCGGAGGAAACCTATTCGGCTTCATGGGTATGCTCCTGGGCGTTCCGGTGCTTGCATGTCTCTATGCGCTTATCAATGTCATAGTTACAAATAAGCTGCATAAACAGGGACTCACGAGTGCAACGGATTACTATCTGACGCTGCATGGCTTTGATGAAAACGGCGAGCCTATCAGAACCAAGAGACATATCGTTGCAGGTAATGACAGACGAAGCAGAAAGCAGAACAAGAAGCATCGTAAGAATGCCAAGGATATTTATGAGACCAGAGAAAATATCAGAGAAAAGGTCGGTATGAATATCGAGAACGAAATTAACTCTGAGAAGGTTGCTGCTGCTGAGGAGAGACACGCTGTTAAGGCTGAGATGGCTAACAAGTATAATGATTATCTGAAGAGAAATAATTATTATAGCAAGAACAGAAACAGTAACTCAGGAAATGGCAGCGCCGCAAACAGTAATGCAGGTGGAAACAGAAACGGTCAGAACGGCGGCAAGAGTCAGAATGTAAATAAGACTCAGGCTGTAAACAAGGCTGAAACTGAGAAAAAGGCAGATAACAAAGCCTTAAATGATAACAATAAATCGTTGCTCGACCAGACGAATAAGAAGGTTCAGAACATCAGACAGCCTCGTGAGAAGCAGAATGATCCTAACACCAAGAAGGCTGAGAGACAGAACGACAGAAGACATTATTATTCAAACAAGAAGAAGACCGGCGAAGATAAGAAAGAAGATTGATCGGACATGAGTCCGAAAACTGAGAATATGATTGACAGAAAAAAAGGAGGGGTGCAGTATGACACAGAGAACAGCGTACAACAATAAGGAAATGCTTGCATGGACAGCTTATTTTGCAGATAAGATGGAGACAAGTCCGGAGAAGATCAAGCTCATGAATATCTGCGGTAAGGAGAAGAATATCATTCCTACTATTGAGACACATAAGAGGGTAATGATCTTCGCAGATTCAACCCATGAAGGCCTGTTCTATGAATTATGGGAGAAGGGAATCGGTGACTATGATGTATGGTTTGCTGAGGGACTTATCCCGAATGACAACATCAAGCACGCCAAGGTTATCGATTTCGCAAACAAGAAGCTTACAGTGCCGTCGGTAATTTTTATCCTTAATGAAAATACACGTGAGTCATACCGTATCGGTATGAAGAATGAGTTCTTCAGCAAGGGTACCGTTAAATACGTAGGAAATGAGATCAGAGCGATCATTATGAGTATGCTCGGCGTTGATTCACATGATACGATCGCTATCGTAAGCGGTGAGAGTATCGTTATCGAGTCGGCAATCATAGCAAGCGAGGGAACCATCATCGCTGTAGAGCCTGATGAGCAGGACAAGAGAACGATGGAAGAGAACGTTTCCAAGTTTGGTCTGCACAATGTTCAGATCATCCCTGATCTGTCTGAGGAATCTCTTGCGAGTATCCCGATGCCGAGACTGTCGTTCATAGTAGCGACCAAATATCTCGAGAAGGACATTCAGAGACTGCTCACGAAGAATCCTAAGATGCAGTTCGTTATCTATACTCTTGAGCTTGATATCCTCAGTACGATCAAGGATATCTTCGAGAGACAGAATATAAAGAATATGGAGGTTACTCAGGTAACCATCAGCAAGACTGATAAGAACAGTGTATTTGTTTCACAGCCATCACCGTGGCTTATAACAGGTGAGATCTAGTATATAATAAAGCAGATGAGCATCCGGTCGAATCTTACGATAGGATGAATCTGCGAATAAGATAAATCATGATTTGGAGGAATTGTAAAAATGGCAACCCAGTATAATCACAAATTGATCGAGGCCAAATGGACCAAGAAGTGGGAAGAGAAGCCGGTAAATGTAAACGATGGTATTAAGCCAAAGTATTACTGCCTGGATATGTTCCCTTATCCATCAGGAAACGGCCTTCACGTAGGACATTGGAGAGGATATGTTATATCGGATGTATGGAGCAGATATCAGCTCATGCACGGCAAATATGTGATCCATCCTATGGGCTGGGACGCATTTGGACTTCCTGCAGAGAACTACGCTATTAAGAATGGTATTCATCCATCTATCTCAACGGCTGCAAATATCGCAAGCATCAAGAAGCAGATCAAGCAGATCGCAGCTATTTACGACTGGGATATGGAAGTAAATACAACTGATCCTAACTATTTCAAGTGGACACAGTGGATATTTGTCCAGATGTTTAAACATGGTCTTGCATATGAGAAGGAGATGCCTATCAACTGGTGTCCTTCATGTAAGACAGG
>DOVL01000031.1 GCA_003520105.1 Lachnospiraceae bacterium
AATTAATGGTTATCTTATTGATCTGTCCCATATTGCCGATACCAAAAGAAGCCAGTACCGTAAAAATGCAGAACAGAATGCCCAGTACTTTTCCTATTACCCTGCAATGCTTTATTGAACCAAGGCCGTCTTCAAGATAATACATGGGGCCACCTGACCACGCACCCTCTGAATTGCGGCGTCTGTAGTATAATCCCAGAACATTTTCCGAATACTTTACCATCATTCCGAAAAAGGCAGCGACCCACATCCAGAATACAGCCCCGGGTCCACCCAGGCATATGGCTGTGGAAACACCGGCAATATTTCCGGTTCCGATGACCGCACACAGGGCAGTACAAAAAGTTCGAAACTGGGACAGGGCACCGGCATCGTTTATGATCCTCCCTTCCTTGTTCATGATCTCGAAGGTTTTCATAAACCAGTGTCGCAAGTGAGTTACCTGAAATACCCCTGTAATGATGGTACATATAAGTCCGGTTCCAAGAAGCAGTGATATCCCGAAGGTTCCCCACGCAAACCCATTTACCGAGTCATTGATCCTGATAACAGTTTCCATAAGCTTTATCCTAATATCTCACAATAAACCAATGTCTGATTAAGAAGCTGATATGCTATTTCACCGAAGGTAACCGGTCCGGTATAAGGCGGTATCTTCTGTCCGGCCAGGTTACCGTACTGATAATTCAATATACAATTGCAGGACATGATCGGATCATGCGCACCGGCTTCACTTATCCTTTTTCTGAACTCTCCCGAGTAATCATTTACATCTACGGCGAAACGGTATTCGATATTTTTAAATACCGGTGCATAAAAGCTGACCCTGTCTTTTGAAACCTCCTTGATCGATGTGTTGATGTATGACCCGTTGTAATCAGCCACAAGCGGCATCTTAGTGTCAAAGCCCTTCTTCTTTATATACTGCGCAAAATTGACCTCCTGGCCGTTCACGCTGCATTTTGAAACACTCAGATCATTATCGTAGAACCTTATAACCGGATCCGTCTTATCATCCGTGAAGATATTTATCATATTTATCATGGCTGTCTTATCTTCAGGTAACTTAATATACATCACCACTGCCCTGTCCGTATATGATTCCCCGCTTGTTCCGTCATATACCTTCGCTTCGCTCTCTCCGCCAAGATCAAAACCCGATATCCAGCCGACAATGGGATGCATCAGAAGCTCTTCAACCTCGGGGGCTTCCTTCGCGTACTTGGCCGCCACTTTGGACCCGTATGGCATGATCATCATTGTGAGGCCGTTATCGTAACACTCCTCCACCACCTGAAATATATTGTACTTTCCGTAGACTGCCACCTTTATATCCGCAGCAAAATCAATCTCATTGACAAAAAGCTTCTCTTTTGTAAATATTCCGCCCTCTTCACTTATAAAATAGGGTGTTGTTCCACCTATCCACTTACCCTTCGGAAGCTTCCCAAGAAGAGAATCATCCGCCGCTATATGAAGTATCTTTCCTTCATTGATCATTTTTACAGTTTCTTCCAATGTAATAAGCATTCCCACACCTCCTCTTAATCCTTTTGTTTTACTTACAATGCAGCTATATTTGCAAGATCAACCTTGGCAACGATAGGATATTTTGTCAGAAATTCATCCATTTCTTTCATACACATCTCCTCATTTGCCGGATCCTCTTTAATCTTCTTCTGCATTTTGCTGATCAGCATGTTAAACGCAAGATTTGTTGATGTGTATTTAAGTTCTCCCTTAAGAACCTTTAACAGCTTTTCACGAGCGGCCGTATCCATTTTATCTCCTCCTTTTTCATGTTATTTCGAAAGGGCATCAAGTATCCCTTCATAATCATACATATCTGCACTTCTCCTGATAAGATCGAACCTCTCCTTTTCACCTGAGGGTATGGCATATTCTTCAACCTCCTTCATAATGGCCTCGATCCTGTCACAATCCATAGCATCTGCAGCATCCTTAAGTTCTTCATATATACTCTCCATAATATAATCATCTGCCAGGGGTTTACCGGCATCATCATCTTTAACATCGGCTTTAAATACCCCTGCCAGTTCTTCCCTGTATTTCAGGAATTCCTCCATGACGGCTTCATGATTATTCGTGATATAGTCTATATCATTTTCTTTGCCTGCCATTTCCAGCTTCTCGGCCCTCTCTCCAAGCCCCATTGCTCCTATGAGTCTTGAAGAGCTCTTAAGAGCATGTATCTTGATCGTATAATTCTTCCAGTCATTCTCGTAATAGCATCTTTCAAGCTCTGTGTACTTATCGTTAATGGAATCGTAGAATATCTTAAGTACAGCCTTAAACGCACTCTCGGATCCGCTGTTTTTGATCGCCGATGCTGCATCAATACCCTTGATATCACTGAACCATTCATCTGCCGTATGATCAATTGCTTCTTCCTTCTCCTCCTCCATAGTATCGGCACTTTCATAATTATCCTCATATATGTCTTCAGCTTCGGTTTCTGCTGTATTCTCCGCATCTTCCGTCATCTCTTCATCCAATGCGGCTTCATGCTTTGTCTCTGTATCATCAATAAAAGATGCGATATTGTACGACTTGTTTGATTTAAGAAAATACA
>DOVL01000162.1 GCA_003520105.1 Lachnospiraceae bacterium
ACATTATCTGTCTTAAAGGTCACTCCACCGCCCTCGGCAAGGATGTTCACATATCTTGCCAGAAACTGCCTTGAAGTAAGTCTTCTCTTTGCATGCCTGTCCTTCGGCCACGGATCTGAAAAGTTGAGATAAATATATCCGACCTCACCTTTGTCAAATACATCCTCTATATATTCTGCTTCCATTCTAATAAAGAAGAGATTATTCATCTCCGGCTCCTGAACCCTCTTTTCAACCGCACGGATCAAAACACTGGAATATTTTTCAATTCCAATATAATTAATATTCGGATTTCTCCTTGCCATCTCCATAATAAAGCTTCCCTTGCCCATACCGATCTCTATATGGATTGGATTACTGTTTCCGAAAAGCTCATGCCACTTACCCTTCATCTCAGTTTCATTTTTGATTGTATATTCACTTTCAGCAATTGCTTCCCTTGAACCGGGTACATTCTTAAGTCTCATGGCATCCTCCGTCATAATTATTTACAGATGAGTATATACGACAATTATACATTTATCAACGATTTTCCTTGTTTTTTTCCTCACAATGGTAGATAATCTAGTGTATCAGAGCAACTGCAATAATAAGCAGATATAGACAATGGCCTGCTTGCAGGACAGTATCTATGTATGATTATTAGTATAGATTGCGAAGCAATCTATCATCTGGTAGTCACGATTCGCAGAATCGTGATCCGAACCTAGTTCGAATGCGCGACACGTAGTGCGCCATGTGCGTAGCACATGCATAATTCTGCGAATGCAGAATTATGGCACAAACAGAAGCCCGAAGGGCGACAGACGAAGCAGTCGGATGGTTTGATGAATTGCAGTTGTAATAACTTTAATATCTATGTTTATCATTATGAATATAAAAATTTTACCAAAATCAATTTCATATTTCCTCTGCCTCGCATTCATGCTCACAGCACTCTTCGGAGCCCCGCTGTCCGCATCGCGAGTTTTTGCCGATCCTGAGGACGAATCCGAAATTACATCTGCGGAACAGTCAGATTCAACTGACGACAATTCCGATTCTTTTTCATCCGGAGATGATGATTCCGACAAAACCTCGGACGTCGATGATTCCGATACAAGTTCAAGCGACGATGAATCTGAAACAGCCACCTCGGGTGACGCCACTATCAGCACGGATCGTTCCGCACCGCCGGCCATTACATCCAAATCCGGAATTGTAATGGATGTTGATACCGGCACTGTTCTGTATGAGAAGGATATTTACGAAAAACGTTATCCTGCAAGCATCACAAAAGTAATGACTGCACTACTCGCTCTCGAAAACGGTAATCTCAATGACGTTATTACTGTTTCGGCAAATACAGTTGACAATACACCTTTGGACAGCGCTCACATGGGGCTGGTCGTTAATGAGCAGATTACACTGCGAGAAGCTCTCTATGCTATGCTTCTCGGTTCGGCTAACGATGCGGCTTATGCGATAGCTGAACACATTGCCGGTTCGCTTCCTGCCTTCGTTGACATGATGAACAATAAAGCCGCAGAGCTCGGTTGTCAGAATACTCATTTTACAAATGCAGGCGGGCTTCATGATGCTGACCATTATACCTGTGCCTACGATATGGCGCTTATCGGTCGTGCAGTCTACGCATATTCCGATTTCATCGAAATATCAGCAACACCGACATACACAATTCCTCCAACTAACAAGAGCGAGGAATTTGTTCTGTGGAACGGAAACATGATGCTCTTCGAGACCAGTGATGACTATTATCCTTACGCTACATGCGGTAAAACCGGTTATACTCCCGAGGCTAACGAAACACTGATCGCTTTCGCAGAGAGAAACGGAACCCGTCTAGTCTCTGTTTTAATGGACGCTAAATCAGAAGATTCCGTTACCTACAAAGAATCAGCCACCATAATGGATTTCTGTTTCACACATTTTCATATTTTCAACCCATTGGAAGGCTTTTCATTCGATAAGGAAACACTTGATTCCGCCGTTTTGACGAACTATTATCACAATATTACGCATACACTGCCTAACCTTTCAACCGACATGACTTATACTCTTTATACGCGTAATTATATTAACGTTGAAAATATAGAGCGAACAGTCATCATGGACAACACCTCCACTTCACCTGTTGTTGGCAAGATCGTCTTCAGCTTTGAAGGTCAGACACTTGGCGAAGTCGATATAATAAATAACGATTATACACCGGCTCCTCCGCCTGTCATCATTTCGGAAAATAAAGCCAGAAAACCCAGCTTTGAATTCCACTGGTATTATTTAATAATACTTGCGATAATTATCATATTATGTGTTATATTGGTTGAGGTTCATATACTTCAGAAAAAGCGGTCAAAAAGAAAGAGAAGCAAGAAGATACATTCATATCCTGCCGAACTTCCTAAAAAAGCGAAAAAAGAAGCAACCGAGGCTCAGGAAAACGAGCAGAAAACTGATGACCCGTCCTGATATCAGATCACTACATATTATAATATGAAAGGATTCTTGTCATGAACAAAAACGATTTGTTAAAAGATATCACAAAGTCCAATGAAGAGATGCTCCGGTATTTTACCGGCACCAGCAATACTCTTCTCCAGAGTGTGCAGGATCATCAGACCGAGCTTTTTGAGATAAATATCAAATTGGACGAACTCTACAGGACCAAAAATATCTACTCTCCTGCAACCAGTTCTAGAAAAAACGTATTTAGCCCTATTATCAAAATAAGCGAGCAGGATGAGAAAGAGAACGAGATCAATTCTCAGATCAACGATCTTAAGGTTGTAAAGGAAACTCTTGAGAACAAGATTTCCGACGAAGAGCGCGAGATCCGTCTGATCTCCGAAAAGCTCGCAGGTCTTACTTCAGCCAAGAAAGCTCTTGTCTCGCTCAGCACCTTCCTCGATAAATACACCGATATAGACGATGAAACAGACGGTTTTGAGTTTATAGAGGAAGAGCCTGAAATATCCGATGCTGCTAAGCATGGAACAAATATTCTTATGCTTAATGCTTATGATAATACCTATAACGCAACTCTGCTTGACACTAAGGTGAAAGGTGATATATTGAATAATATTCATCGACTTGAGATGCTCAACTATCTCATCACCTCTGATCCTGAGCGAGCAAGGATAACAGCCGGTGAGATAAACAATCACCTTAAATCGACCACCGGTCATATCGACACTCTTCTGACAAGAATGAACTATAATTTTGATGTTGATCAGACTATCTTCGTTATTCTTGATGATTTCATCACAAGTAATAAAGACAAGCATCCGGAATGTGTTATCGATAGTGATATCAAATGTAATGATTATGACAAGAAGCTCAGCTACGAGAAAACGCTCGCACTGATCAAGCTGCTCAATATATTCTTTGATAATATTTATAAACATAGTGAAGCCAGTCAGATCACACTTCGAATAACTCTTAACGATGATTCGATCGATGTAATGATCAATGATAACGGCAGGGGTATCGAAAGGAATTACCTAAGAAAGAGCCCTTGGTACAGCAGTCTTCATCGTGCACATGAGATCATTTATCTCCTCGACGGAAAGCTTAGTATCAAAGGAAGCAAGAAAGATGGTACTTCTGTAAGCTTTAGTTTTGGAATATAATACACGGCAGATTTCAAATATATAAAATGAATATTTGATTACTGATCTGTTTGTGTTATTTTATGTCAACACATTATGTTAACTATATATACTATGGATTATAATAACAATACCCTATAAATAGGCCAATTAAAGTAACATTATTTCAGTAAAATCAACAATAATATTTTTAAATAAAGGATACAAATATGAAGAACAAGATAATCAATTTACTCAGTGAAAAAATCGAATCATTAAGTGCAGAAGATATTTCTTCAATGCTCGAGATTCCACCAAAGGCAGAGCTCGGTGATTTTGCATTTCCCTGTTTCAGACTTGCAAAGGAACTTCATAAGGCTCCACCAATGATTGCTGCTGATATTGCTTCAGGAATCGGCGAAACAGACTTTATCGATCATATCGATGTTAATGGTGCATATCTTAACTTCTATCTTCGTAAAGATGCATTTGTAAAATCAATGGTTAAGAACTCTGCAGCTGATAATTTCGGTTCATCTGAAGAAGGTACCGGCAAGACAATCTGTATTGACTATTCTTCTCCAAATGTTGCTAAAAATTTCCATGTTGGTCATCTCAGAACAACTATTATTGGTAATTCTTTATACAAAATATACTCAAAACTCGGATATAAAGTTGAAAGGATCAACCATCTCGGAGATTGGGGAACACAATTTGGTAAACTGATCGTTGCTTATAAGAATTGGGGTGATGAAGCAACCGTAAAGGAAAAAGGTGTCGAAGAACTCATGCGCCTCTATGTTGCTTTCCATAAAGCAGCTGACGAGAAGCCTGAACTTAATGATGAAGCAAGAGCATGGTTTGTTAAGATGGAACAGGGCGATGAAGAAGCCCTTAGAATCTGGAAATGGTTCGTTGAAATAAGCCTTACAGAATATAAGAGAACCTACAGTCTACTTGGCGTCGACTTTGATCATTATACAGGTGAAAGCT
>DOVL01000093.1 GCA_003520105.1 Lachnospiraceae bacterium
CTGCACCTCATGATACTCATCGGTTGTTCTGATGAACTTATCATATGATGTATTCATGATATCCCAGATTCTCTTGATCTCTCCTGCCTGCTCGTCAACGAACTCCTTAGGTGTTGAGAAGTTCTCGAAAGCCTTGGTCTCGATCTTCTGACCATGCTCATCGGTACCTGTCTGGAATCTGACATCATAACCGGTAAATCTCTTGTACCTTGCGATGCTGTCGGCAAGAACGATTTCATAGGTGTTACCTATATGAGGCTTACCTGATGCATATGCTATTGCCGTTGTGATGTAAAATGTTTTCTTTGCCATTGTTTCTTTCCGCCTTTCCACCACTAATGATATGGCTCATGGTTTATTTATAGAATAAACGCCACCGCCGTTTGGCGATGGCGTAATATCCGCATATTTTTAACCTATCTTAAGTTTAAATTTCTGTATATCTCTTTCTGAATCAACTATCTCTATCGAACCACCGAGTGCTCTGATCTTATCATCGAAGTCCTCATAACCACGCTTAACATATTTGATGTCGTCGATGGTACTGTAGCCTTCTGCTGCGAGTGCTGCGATAACAAGTGCCGCACCTGCACGAAGATCCGAAGCAACAAGGTTTGCACCCATGTATTTCTCAACGCCGTGAATGATTGCTGCGTTTCCTTCAACCTGAATATTTGCGCCCATCTTGCGAAGCTCGTGAACGTATCTGAATCGATTCTCGAAGATACTTTCCGTTACAACACTGGTACCATTTGAGATAGCAAGTGTTGCAGCCATCTGAGCCTGCATATCCGTAGGAAATCCCGGATAAGGAAGGGTCTTGATCTGAGTAGGCTTAAGCGGTCCGTCCGCCATGACTCTGACCGAATCATCATACTCAATAACCGTAGCACCCATTTCAATAAGCTTTGAGGAAATAGCCTCAAGATGCTTAGGAATGACATTCTTGATGAGTACATTACCTCTTGTGGCAACTGTCATTGCCATAAAGGTTCCTGCCTCGATCTGATCAGGGATGATAGAATACTCAGCACCGTGAAGTCTTGCAACACCTCTTACTCTGATAACATCAGTACCGGCACCCTTGATGTTGGCACCCATGGTATTGAGGAAGTTTGCAACGTCAACTATGTGCGGCTCTTTTGCTGCGTTTTCGATAGTTGTCTTACCCTCTGCGAGTGCTGCGGCAAGCATGATATTTATTGTCGCACCAACAGAAACGGTATCAAGGTAGATATGCTTGCCTACCAGCTTCTCCGCCTTAGCGACAATCTTACCTCCCTGAACGATCTTCACATCTGCCCCGAGATTCTCAAAGCCCTTGATATGAAGGTCAATAGGTCTCGAACCGATATCACATCCTCCCGGAAGTGCTACGTTCGCATAATTATATTTTCCAAGAAGCGCGCCTATAAGATAGTAAGACGCTCTGATCTTTCTGATATGAACACCATCTACTGAAAGGGTCTCGTCACCAACAATATTTTTCCCGCAGATCTTAACTGTATGTTTGTCGATATGTTCAACCGTTGCTCCGATATCGGAAATAGCTGCCAGAAGTGTTCTTGTATCACTTACATCAGGTACGTTTTCAATAGTGACCTCTTCGTCGGTCATTATTGCTGCTGCAAGTATACCAAGTGCTGCATTTTTGGCGCCAGCTATCGTAACCTCACCCTCTAATGCATTTCCACCCTTAATTGCATACTGTTCCATAACTATAAAGCTCCCACATTTATAAAAAACTAAAATACACACAATCAACTAATTATATCATATTCAAGTGATTTGTAAATGTTTTTTAACATTTTATGCTGATTTTGTCATATTTTATCGACACTAGACTGATCTGCCGGCTTTTTATTTATCTGCTTCGCAGTAAATACATCTGTACACGCGGTTTTTCTCATCGGTAAGATTGAAAATATGAGGAATCCCCTTCTCGATTGCCGTGATGCATCTTGGATTCTTGCACTTTTTGATATTTACAAGCTTCTTCGGAAGATCAACCTTCTTCTTCTCGATGGTCTCTCCGTCCTTGATGATACTGACCGTAACATCAGGGTCGATGTAACCGATAACATCAAGATCGATATCCATATTCTGATCTATCTTGATGATGTCCTTCTTGCCCATCTTCTTGCTGTTAACCTTCTGGATAAGAGCAACGCTGCAGGAAAGCTTGTCGAGGCCGAGATCGTAATAGATCTGCATGGCCTTGCCTGCGGTGATGTGGTCAAGAACTATGCCGTTCTGTATGCTGTCTATCTTCATTTTTCAGATGTCTCCTATATTAACTATTAGATCATCCGTGAAAAATATGCCTCTTCGTTTGTAGATAAAATACGCGCTCAGAGGCATATTTATTCACGGATTCAATTTACTCAATAAGTTAAGTCCAGCAGCGTTAATATGAGTGCCATTCTGACGTACTTTCCGTTCATAACCTGGCGGAAGTAGGCGGCTCTCGGGTCGCTGTCAACCTCTGTTGCGATCTCATTTACTCTCGGAAGCGGATGAAGGATTATCATGTCTTCCTTAGCATCATGAAGCTTTGCCTTGTCAAGGATGTAAGTATCCTTGAGTCTTACATAATCAGCTTCGTTGAAGAAACGTTCTCTCTGAACTCTTGTCATGTAAAGGACGTCAAGCTTACCTATATTTTCCTCGAGGGATGTAACCTCCTCGTAAGGAATGCCTGCAGGTTCAACGACTTCACTAAGCAGATAATCCGGAACCTTCAACTCCTTAGGTGAAATAAATACAAACTTGATACCCTCGTATCTTGACATCGCCTTAACAAGCGAATGTACTGTACGTCCGAATTTAAGATCTCCGCAGAGACCGATGGTCATATTATCGAGTCTGCCTTTTTCACGAAGTATTGTGAGAAGGTCTGTAAGAGTCTGTGTCGGATGGTTGTGACCACCGTCACCGGCATTAATGATCGGAACCGGTGAATACATTGATGCAAGCATCGGAGCTCCTTCATTCGGATGTCTCATAGCTATAACATCGGCAAAGCATCCTACTACTCTTACGGTATCCTCAATGCTTTCGCCTTTGCTTACCGAAGAGGAATCGGCCGAAGAAAAACCAAGCACGGAACCGCCCAGCTCAAGCATCGCTGCTTCAAAGCTAAGTCTTGTTCTTGTACTTGGTTCATAAAACAGAGTCGCTATCTTCTTTCCTTTACAGCGCTCACTGTATTTGTCCTTATGTGCAATAATATCAAGTGACAAGTTGAGAAGCTTGTCCAGCTCCTTAACCGATATATCGATTGGATCTATCAAATGTCTCATATATGCCTCCATTTCGTCAGATGTGGCGGACTTCCGCCTCACTGATACACTTCAATCATTATAGATTCACCAAGGCGGTATGTCAAATCAATTTCTTTATATTATACGAGAATGAGCATATATTTCTCAGCGTGCTAAGATTTGCTAAATCCCGCAATACTTCGAAATATACGCTCATTCTTTTTCAACAAAAAGTATATATGATTTTATACTATCCCTTTAACTTAATGATACCCAGCGAAACGAGAAGGATCAGTGTCAGAAGGATAGGCGCCACTACAGTGATCATGATCTTGTAGAGAGCCTTACGTCCGAACTTCTCACCATTGATGGTTGCTTCCTCGATAACAGCCTTTGGCTTAACAACCCAGCCGACAAGGATACAGGTTCCGATCGCAACGAGCGGCATAAAGATGTTATTTGCAAGGTAATCAACAACATCGAGGAGCTGCTGGCCCTTCGCACCATTTGGAAGATCAACCTCCATGTAGAAGATTGATTTTGCATAGTAGCCGAGGCAGATGATTGCACCGATTACAGCTGCGATAAGTCCCTCGGAAACAACGGCCTTCTTTCTGCTCATTCCGAACTTGTCGATCATTCCGGAAACAACAGCCTCAAGGACTGAGATTGAGCTTGTAAGTGCTGCGAAAAGCACCATTATGAAGAACAGTGCGCCGATAAACTGGCCGATTGCGCCCATAGATTCGAAAACTTTAGGGATGACCATAAATACAAGTCCTGCACCGCTTGTCATTCCTTCCTTGCCCATGAAAACATAAACTGCAGGGATGATCATAACACCGGCGAGAAAAGCAACAACTGTATCAAATATTTCGATATGGTTTACGCTTCGTACAAGATTATCATCCTTCTTATAATAAGAACCGTAGGTAACCATGATACCCATGGCAACGCTTATACTATAGAAGAGCTGCGTCAAGGCATCCATGACAACTCTGAAATAATCACCGAAGGTATATCCGTCAACATTAGGAACAACATAGTATTTTAAACCTTCAAGGCCTGTTACTCCTGTTTCCTTATTCTTTATGGTAAGAGAGAATATTGCAATACCTACAACAAGAACGAGAAGGATAGGCATAAGTATTCTTGAAAGCGACTCGATACCCTTATTTACTCCTCTGAATACAACAAAGCAGGTTGCGAAAAGGAAGATAAGGTCAAACATTATCGTCCACTTCGGATCTGTAAGGAATTCAACAAAGTATCCTCCATCAGCTGCTTTTTTGCCCTGACCGATGATAAATACAACTGCGTATTTAAGAACCCATCCACCTACTATACAATAATAAGGAAGGATAAGAAACGGTACTACTGCCGAGATTACACCAACCCACCCAAACTTCTTATTTAATTTTCCATAGGCTGTGAGTGAACTCTGATTGGTCTTACGTCCGATTGCAATCTCTGTAATAAGAAGTGTAAAACCAAAGGTTACTGCAAGAACCAGATAAACTATAAGGAAGAATCCGCCTCCGTTTTTGGCTGCGAGCGCCGGAAAGCGCCAGATGTTTCCGAGGCCTACGGCACTTCC
>DOVL01000170.1:0-2470 GCA_003520105.1 Lachnospiraceae bacterium
AGCTGACTGAGATTACCGGCATCATAATCACAGAGGAAAGCCATGTTTTCATTAAATTTTGTAAGAGTGGCATCCTTTACAGTTTTTGCCTGCTGAACAAAGCATGATCTGATCTGACGAAGGTCGTATTTTTTATGGTTGATGCTTTCAGGCATCCAACTCTTATCGTGGTCTAAATAAACATCTTTTGAAAGCTTCTGTTCTTTTGCTACAGCTCCTGTCATCTGCTTAATAGTTCTGAGTCTGAAGTCAATATCATCCGGATCATAAGCCTTTTCAGGATCATCAGGATGATTCATCAGCCATTCATTTCTTTCCATTACCTCAGCCTTAAAAGCATTGGCCGGAACAGTAACATCAAACTTATCATAGTAATTTTCGCCAAAAAACGACATATATCTGAAGTTTTTTTATATTCTTTCTTAAATCTTTCTTCCTTTGCAGCTTCTATTGCATCATTATATTTCGGATCGGTTTTAGGTATTCTGGTCTCAACTTCAGCAATAGCATTTTGTACATTTTGAAAAATATTATCGATACGGCTTACGATATAAAGCATTTTATCATCGCGAATCTCTTCTTAACCATAAGTTATTTCTTCGCCATTATCATCTACCTGCTTATCGAGATCACCACGTATCTTCTCATCAGAACACTGTCCGTCGAGAACAAAGTTGGACGCAAGTATACCATCCATAACTTCTTTTTCAGAAAACTCCTCTTCTCCATTGAGTGCTAAAAGATATGGCTTCTCAATTGTAGAAAGCTGACTGAATATCAGACCAAATATAACTTTGCCTTTTTCAAGTGAATCATCATCATTTCCTTTTGGGTTATACGGTTTAAGTTCGTCTATTTCTTTCTTTAAGGTGCCTTCTGTATAATCAATAAATGCATCCTTTATCATCTCTTCAATAAACAGCTGCATATCAGCTCCGTCATTCAGAAGAGCAACCTTCTTCCTGACGCTGAGCTTATTATAGTTATTTGCCATCTCATCGCGCTTTTCCTGCAAATCTTTTTTATCATTATTTTTCTGAAGAATAATCTTTTTATCAGCTTCTACGCGCGCCTGTCTGTCCTCACGCTGTTTCTGACGTGCGGCTTCTTCTCTTTCTTTATTTTCCTTGTTGGCCTTTTCTATTTCAGCCTTTTTCTTTTCATCTTCAATATATTTATGTTGGCTGCATTTCAGCAACTAAACGCTTCTTTTCGTTGTCATATTCGATAGTACTGACATGATTTACGATATCCTTGTCATAATACTGAGTGATGGTGATAAATTCCTTCATTTTCGTTCTCCTTTTTATCCCCGATGTCATAGAACACCCAATTACTTAAATATTCTATCATTAAAAGTGTAACAAAACCGCAACAAAAAAATAAGCAGCCGCAATGGCTGCTTATTTTTTTGTTGCGCTTATAACATATTTTTTGCTTCCTCAACACCTGCGGCAAGTGCTTCTTCAATCTTAGAAGCATCCTTACCACCGGCCTGAGCCATATTTGGACGTCCGCCGCCGCCGCCACCGACAATCGGTGCAATCTTTTTAATAATATTTCCTGCATGGATACCGGCAGCTACTGCATCATCAGATGCCATAACAAGAAGTGAAACCTTACCATCTGCATCAGAGGCCATGATAATTACGGAATTACCCAGCTTAGCCTTGTAATCATCCCCAAGATTACGCATAGAATTAATATCTGCACCGCTGAGTGAAAGCTTGAGGATGCTTGTATCCTTAACCTTTTCAGCACCTGAAAGAGCGTCTCCGGCAGCATCCTTGGCAATCTTATCCTTCAGCTTCTTATTCTCAGCTGTAAGGCTCTTGATCTCAGCAAGAAGCGCCTCAATCTTATCAGCAAGCTTAGCAGGCTCAGTCTTTGCAGCTGCAGCTGCTTTAGCAAGCTCAGCCTCAGTCTCTTTATAATACTCAAGTGCTCCTTCGCCTGTAAGAGCTTCGATACGTCTAACACCTGAAGATATGCCTGCCTCAGAAACAATCTTGAAGGTTCCGATTGTTGAAGTATTTGAAACATGAGTACCGCCACAGAATTCCTTAGAAAAGTCGCCCATCATTACGACACGTACTTTCTCACCGTATTTCTCTCCGAAGAGAGCCATAGCGCCGGTCTTCTTAGCTTCATCTATAGTCATAACCTTGGTTTCGACAGGAATTGCCTCTGTAATCTTCTCATTTACGATCTTCTCAACCTTAGCAATCTCTTCTGCAGTCATTGCCTGATTATGAGAGAAGTCGAAACGAAGTCTTCCGTCCGATACAAAGGAACCCTTCTGCTCAACATGGTCACCGAGAACAGTCTTAAGTGCTTTCTGAAGAAGGTGAGTTGCCGAATGATTCTTGCAGATAAGTCCTCTTCTTACACTGTCAACCGAAAGTGTTGCGATATCACCTACACTGAATTCACCTGATTCGACATAACCGTGATGAGCAATCTTGTCACC
>DOVL01000170.1:2602-3845 GCA_003520105.1 Lachnospiraceae bacterium
CCCATGGTAGCATAGAAAGGAGTTGAAGCAACGATGATCGCACCGTTAGCTCCCTCTGTAAGCTTATCTTCAACAGTACTTACAACCTTCTCTGTACCATCCTCAGTTGTGGTAAGTGTATTTAATGTAAGAGCAAGGATCTTGTCATCCTTCTCTAACTTGTCATAACCGTCAAATTCTGACTTGATATCAAGCGAGATCTGTTCAAATACAGTTGCATCTGCACCCATGTAGTTCTGAACCTTACGAGCGTTTCTTGCTGTAGTTTTCTGAATTTCCATGCACTCCCTGAACTTATCCTCATCAACTGAAAGTCCGTCCTCCTCGAGGATATCCTTGGTCAGATCAAGAGGGAATCCATAAGTATCATGAAGCTTGAAGGCTTTCTCGCCGTCAAGAACAGTTGAACCGTTCTCTTTAAGCTCCTTTTTATACTCGGCAAGAATCTCAAGTCCCTGATCTATAGTCTTGTTAAAGCTTGCCTCCTCGTGCTCGATGGTTGAGAAGATAAATGCCTTCTTTTCCTCAAGCTCAGGATAAGCATCCTTTGAGTTTTCGATAACGGTTGCAGCCACATCATTAAGGAAAGCGCCCTTGATACCGAGAAGTCTGCCGTGTCTTGCAGCTCTTCTGATAAGACGTCTTAAAACGTAGCCTCTTCCTTCGTTAGAAGGTGTGATACCGTCAGAAGTCATAAATGTAGCTGAACGCATATGGTCTGTTATAACACGTATTGAAACGTCAGACTCGTATTTTGAACCATATTCTATTCCGGCAATCTCTGAAACCTTATCACGGATAGCCTTAATTGTATCAATGTCGAAGATTGAATCAACGTCTTGAACAACAACAGCAAGTCTCTCGAGACCCATACCTGTATCGATGTTCTTATTCTGGAGTGTTGTATAATTACCCTTACCATCATTCTCGAACTGGGTAAATACGTTGTTCCAAACCTCCATATATCTGTCGCAGTCACAGCCAACAGTACAGCCAGGCTTGCCACAGCCGTATTTCTCTCCACGATCATAGTAGATCTCTGAGCAAGGTCCGCAAGGTCCTGCACCATGCTCCCAGAAGTTATCTGCCTTACCGAATCTGAAGATTCTCTCAGGTGCGATACCAACCTCTTTGTTCCAGATATCAAAGGCTTCATCATCATCCTGATAGATTGATGGATAAAGTCTGTCAGCATCAAGTCCTACAACCTCTGTAAGAAACTCCCAAGACCATTTAATTGCTT
>DOVL01000050.1 GCA_003520105.1 Lachnospiraceae bacterium
GAGTTGTTATTGCGGGAACAGAGAGAAATGATGTTTCTTTCTATAGTGACATGGTTGCAAACTATGGTATTGAGGCTCCTGTGGAGATAATGAACTACGGACTTGGTTCAAATCCGCAGCAGCAGTTCGAGGCGCAGAAGGTTATATTTGCCCTAGGCGGTCTCTTCGATACAGGCAGGGAGGAGAACTTCCTGACCAACTACAGTGCCAAGGAGAAGAAGAGTTCGGTTAATCCTGAGCTCAAGAAGAATATTATTACTATTGCTATCGTTCTCGCAGTGATGCTGATAGGTTTCGCAACGGCGCTTTTCCTCAAGATACAGCGTCAGAAGAAATACGATGATCTAAAGGAATATAACGAGAATCCGGCAATTGTTTCGCAGGCGATGCTTTTTGATACATTTTCAACGAAGAGAGATAAGCTTGCTGCACAGTCCAACTCTATCGATAATATGTTAAATACTATCGAGACATATCCGGTACTCAACGATGAAGTTATCAATGTTATCCGTGAGACAGCTCAGGGTTATGCTGAGATCGAGATCGGAAACTTTAACGCTGACAGCGGTATCGTGAATGTTTCCGCAAAGGCGAAGGATGTTGAGAAGATCAATGAATACATCAAACGTCTTGAAGAGAAGGAGATATTCAATAGCGTTAAATATTCCGGATATACAATGAATCAGGATAACACCTGGACTATAAATGTTATATGCACCTTTGCCGAAGGTGTCGGAAGGGGGGAGAAGTAACATGAAGACAACGATGACTGAAAGAGATAAAAAGCTCCTCCTCGGAATGTTTATATTCGTTATTGTAGTAGCAATCGGCTACTGGGGCATCATCCCTCAGCTCAAAGCATATAACAAGCTCGGAACCAAGATTGACAAGGAAGAAGTTACCAAGAATGTAAATGAGCAGAAGGTGTCTAACCTCATATTCGTTGAGTCAATGTGCGAGGAATATGAAGAGACAATGGCTGAAAACAGAGCCAAGTTCTATGATATGATGAGTGAAGCGGAGATTGACTTCCTCCTTACTACCAAGGCAGTTAATCATAATCTTGAGGCCTACAGCCTGAGTATTGATATTCCGAACAGTCCTTCTGACCGAATGGCTTATATTTATTCGGACCTCTACAATCAGCAGATTGAGTGGGAAAAACAGCGTGAACTCCTTTATTTAGATGAGGATGAAGAAGAAGATGATCTCCTTGGAACGGGCGATGATAAGAAAGATGACGACGATGAAGAAGAGGAAGAGGAAGAGGAAGAAACTGTTGATATCTTCGGAAATACAGATATAGTCGGAGAAAATACAGATGTTTATGTAGCAAAGGTTACACTTTCTCTCGGCGGTGATGAGGCTGACCTTAAGGCTTACCTTGATGAGCTGATGGCTTCTGAGAAGAAGATACTTATCACATCCTTCTCATGGGGCGAATACAGGACTCAGAAGCCTGTAACGGTTACAGTTGAAGAGATGGTTCAGGCAGAGGAGAAGGCTGAGGCAGAAGCTTCGACCGAAACAACAACTACCAAGAAGACAGAGACCAAGTATGAGCTTGTAACAGTTAAGTCACTCACTATTTCGATGGAAATCTATATGTGTAAAAAGGTTGAGTAATGCTGATACTTGGTTGTTATAATTTGCGAATTTAGGCATGCGAAAGTTGATTATATATTATAATTGACCGGTACAGTTGACATAATATTGATATTTGACGTGGAGAAGGAACAGAAAATATGGAGATGAAAAACAACAGAAACATACGAATAGGTGATGTTTTGAAGGAGTTCGGATATGTTACCGACGAGCAGATCGAAGAAGCGATAGCATATCAGAAGTCCCACGAAGGAGTGCGTCTCGGCGGCGCCCTCATCGAACTGAATATCATTACGGAAAGGCAGATGCTCGAAGCTCTTGGTCAGAGACTTCAGTATAAGGTTGTAAACGTAGCCGACATCAGCTTCGATATCAATGCAGTTGAAGTCATTCCGCGTCCGCTTTCCGAGAAATACTGCATACTTGCTTATAAGAATGAGGATGGGGTTCTCTATATCCTGACCAACGATCCGCTCAATTTCTATGGAATTGAGGATGTTAGACAGGTTGCCGGTCAGGATCTTCATATTGAGCTCTGTGAGAAGAAGCCTCTTGAAAATGCAATCCAGTATTATTATTCAGAGGTTTCAGCTAAGAAGGCTGCCGATAAGGCTGCCAAGTCGAACTTCGCAGAGGCTGATGAGATTGAGGTTAATGTTGAGGATGCAGACGATGATACACCTATCATCAACCTTCTTAATTCACTTGTTGTCAGAGCTTACAATTCAAACGTTTCCGATATCCACATAGAGCCTTTCGAGAAATTCACTTCAGTTAGAATGCGTATGGACGGCGTTATCGTTGATTTCATGACTCTCCAGAAGAATATTCACAACTCGCTTATTGCGCGTATCAAGATCCTGGGTGATCTGGATATTGCAGAGAGAAGAATTCCGCAGGATGGACATTTTAAAACGACCATTGACGGAACTCCGGTTAATATAAGAGTTTCCGTTCTTCCGACTGTATTTGGCGAAAAGGCGGTTCTCCGTCTCCTGGCAAGCTCAGCAACCATCGACCATTCGGGAACCTTTGGTATGAGCGACAAGAACTATGAGATAGTTAAGGGAATGCTTAATTCTCCTAATGGTATCGTATATGTTACCGGTCCTACGGGTTCCGGTAAATCTACAACTCTGTACATGATCCTTCAGGAGCTTTCTCAGAGAGCGGTTAACATAATGACGATCGAGGACCCTGTTGAGAAGAATCTTCCTAAGCTTAATCAGACGCAGGTGAACGTCACCGCGGGACTTACCTTTGAGGTTGGTCTTCGTGCGCTGCTCCGTCAGGATCCGGATATCATCATGCTTGGTGAGACCCGTGATGCCGAGACAGCTTCTATTTCAGTAAGAGCAGCTATCACCGGACACCTCGTTCTTTCAACCCTTCATACCAATGATGCGGCTTCTTCGGTAACAAGACTTATCGATATGGGTATCGAGCCATACATGCTCGCTAACTCACTGGTTGGTATCATCGCCCAGAGACTTGTCAGAAAGGTTTGCCCGGCATGTTCGGTTTGGGCTGAAATGACTCCTGAAGAAGAGAGAATAGTAGGCAGAAAGCTTCCGCAGGTTAAGCATATCGTAGGTTGTAAGCAGTGTAACAATACCGGCTATCGTGGACGTATTTCCCTCCATGAGATCCTTCCGATCGACAAGACTGTAAGAAGGATGATCTCTGAGAACAGAACAGCAGAGGAGATTAAGGAATACGGTATCAAGGAACTTGGTATGGAACCGTTAAAGAGCGGTGCCGTAAGGCTGATCAACGAGGGCGTTACTACCGTTGAAGAGCTCGCAAAGGTTGCTTACTACGATTAATAATATGTTCACAAAGGACAGGGTTTTAAACGCCTTGTCCTTTTTATAATATTTTCGAAAAAAGTTCGAAAAAGTCAAAAATGCAACATAATTTGTTGCGCATTTGTTGCGTTTTAAATGGTATAATTGCATTGTTGAAGGGGTTAAACAAGACAAGTATATTTGGTACAGATATATAAAATCTGTACCGATATATTTCAAAAAGTGAAGGGGCGTGATTGAATACGACGGAACATGACGACTAAAAGATGTCAAAAGGTTACAAGATATACAAAGTGCACAAATTGATTTGTTAAAAATAGTGCAACGATACGAATTGTAGCAACAGGGCGAATATTTCTTGAAAAGAGGGGTTCCTGTTGATATAATAAAGTCATCTAGAATACGTGAGAATTATGAAAAAAGAAGGAGGATTAAACGTATGAAGAGAAAGACAAACAAAGATAAAGGTTTTACACTTGTTGAGCTGATCGTTGTTCTGGTTATCCTTGCAATCCTTGCAGCAATTCTTGTTCCTGCATTACTTGGATACATCGACAGAGCAAGAGAGAAGCAGTATGTGCTTAATGCTAGAAGTTATCTTACAGCATCTCAAGCGGAGCTGTCATCCATTTATGGTGAGGGATTAGAACCTAGCGAAATTGAAAATAGAACTACAACAGTTAGTAGTACAGCTGATGTTCCTGATTGCACAGGTTTTGTTGTTTACTGCGGTAAGGATACAGTTAGTGAAGGAAGTCATGCTATTTCAACTAACCATGACGCTTATACAGTTAAAAGAGCAAAATATACGGAGGGAACGACTACTCTGTATTATAATGGAAGTTCATGGACAAAGACAGAACCGACAGATTTATCAAATTTTGATTCATATACTGTTAAGTAGTACAAGATTTGTTTAATAGTATTAAGGTAGAAGACTCATTTATTGTGAGTCTTCTATTTTTATAGATAATCTCAATTTTAATGTCAATATTAAATTTTTTTTCATTGAACGTTTGACGAAACGTATGACAAACTGACAACAAGTGATTTATAATATCACAGTAATTTCACTTTTTCCTATAGTAAATGTGCTATAATCATATTTGGGTAACGAGGAAGGAGTTTGAGAGGCATGTTAAAGGAATATGAAATCAATAGTCTGAATCAGCAGAAGAATCCATATACCAAAGAATTGAAAAGTATTTATGAACAGGCGAAAGAAGTTTTTACGGAGATCAGTGGGAAAGCGGACATAAAGATGGGCAATCTAATGGTTGTCGGCTGCTCTACAAGTACGGTTCTCGGAGATATGCCGGGAATGAATTCGAGCGAAGATACAGCGGAGGAGTTGTACAAGGCTCTGATCGATGTATTTGGTGGTAAGTTTGATATTGCAATTCAGTGCTGCGAGCACCTGAACAGAG
>DOVL01000131.1 GCA_003520105.1 Lachnospiraceae bacterium
AGCGGTTCCTGATGATCGCCTTCCAGAAGCTTCTCATAAAGAGCATCGCAAAAGTATCGAAGATAGCGAAGAGACCGAATGTCACTCGCGAGTAATCCTCCGTCGTATGGATAACAAAGAGGTAGATCAGAAGGATGATAAGCAGTTCCGCATTTAAAGTAAGCGTCTGCCTCAACTCCTTCAGGATACTCCTCCTCAGGATGCCGCTGTGCGCCGGCCTCGTAAATACAATAAACAGATAAGCAAGCACGAGAATAAGGCCGATGGTTCTGTAATCATCGCCCCTATCACCCTGTTCACGCGAGGATATCCACAAAAAGTAGGACAGCCAAAGCGTCGAAAATATGCATAAAAGATCAATAATAATAAAATCTATGTGTTTAGCACGAATACTGTTTCTTTTCATGATAACTCCCTTTGGGCCCCCTAAAGACCATCGTTAAATGTCTTAGGTCAATTCTAACCTTTTTGGACGGATTGCGCAACAGGATTATTCTGAAAACAAGATGCATCCGCCTCAGCAGCTAACGCTCCTGCAGCTTATTCCGTTTCGATCGATACTGTATGATCGGCATGTCCGCCGCGACCAGATTCTCGCTCATACGCATCCCGGACTTCTTCGGCAGCTGCGTTTCCACAACACGCTTATCCTGCCGCTCCACGATCTTATTTGCCTTACTTCCGAGCTTCGCGATCAGCTTGTCAATAGGTCTGCAACCCGTGATCCTGTTATAAAACCGCAATGAAATGATCGTGTGTTCATCATCCACCGGCACAAAATAAGCAAGGATCATGATCTTGTCCGTCACATGATTCAACCATATATTCGGAAACTTAAACGTCAGATTCGTACTCTTAATCTCACATTCCTCCGCAGGTTTGGCGGTCTGACCATTATCCACCTCGTTGTTCGCGCTCGTCTGCAGAGTATTTTCATCCAGCCACACAACCTTCGGTCCGTTGGAAATAGTCTTGTTTCCGCACCCTATCGTAGTCCTGTGCACAAATGCAAGATGCGACACATCCAGCTGATTCTCTATTACACGCGAATAATGCACGCCCCAGGTATCATCCACCTGATCGTACGTGTATTTCGGATCAGTGACAACATCGAAAACATCCGGCTCGGTCGTCGGTTCAGCATCGCCGTACCAGATAAAGATGATCCCGCCGATCTCCCTGACCGGATACGCTTTCAGCTTAAATCTATCATAGTTCTCCGCAGCTGCCCTGCCGTCCGAAGGCACATAAACGCATTTACCCGTCGTGTCATACTCAATGCCGTGAAACGGGCACTGCACATGACCATTCTTCACACAGCCCTTGGATAATGAAGCCCCGCGATGAGCGCAAAGATCGGCAACACAGGCAAGCGCGCCATCCGAAGTACGGAAAAGGATGATGTTTTCGCCAAATCTTTTGACTGCAGTGATCTTGTTCTTCTTCACCTTGCGGGATGGTAAAACCGCGTACCATTGATTGTTGATCATTTCGTACCCTCCTTTGCGCAGATAATTCATCGTTATAAACAATATCCGTATCCCCATATATCACGTTTTCGTCATCTATGAAGCAGCCATCTGTATCAACAATAGTAAACGTCAAAACATACGCCGGGCTGTTTAAAAACGCCACCTGATCAGTGGCGCTTATAACACTCCTCCGGCAGACCTGTTGACCAAGGCATCAGGTCATCCAATGTTGGATATATTCTAAATTCTCAAATAGACCAATAATACCTCATGTTTTTGATAGTAATAGCCTTTTTTTAAAAACAATTTCATGTTTTGAAGTTATTCAATCTTTTTCTGTTTCTTCCAACCATTTAAGAAACCAAAAGATAACGTCACTATGGGGCATATACTGTTCAGAATCGCTACAAAAACACAGTCTAATATTCTCCGCTGACATGCATAAAATAGTTTTATACACAGCCTTTCTTGCCATTCTCAATCCATATGAATTAAGGTTAAGCAACCCTATTGTATACTCATCACCACACATATACCCATCAGGGTCATATGAAAAGCAATTATCACAATCTTCATCTAACGGAGAAATAAACTTCTTTTCATCATACTCATTTCCCTTATGGTTACCACATGTTGAAGTTGTATTGCATGAAGCCACAATGTTATAATAATCAAGACTACGATTACTCTTCGATCCATCACGCATGTGTCGAGGCTCAATATGCTCATTATGTGAGTTATCTATGTTAATTTGCGAACAGCAATACGCGCACAAGCCCTTTTGTTCTTTTACTAAACTCTCCCTCAATGTGTGATAATAGGGCTTAAAAGAATCACTATCATAGTCTGCCTTTGGGTTCTTTTTAATATAATCAATCATAAAAACCGGCACATCATTCTTCCGGATATGAATCATTCGCTCATCCCTTTCTTTTTCATAAGTAGTTTTGCCGCAATAACATCCTCATTATTATTATTTGTTAGTTCAATCAACCTTTCCAATTTATTTACGGCATTCTCCTCATCATTTGAATTGATTGCTTTATACATCGAACGAATAAGCTCTTCTGTTTTCTTGTTCCTTGATTTTGTTCCCATAAAAGATTCCAGTATGTAGTTGGTATCATACCCATCCAGTCTTCTGAAATCGTTGATAGTCGTTCCCTTTCCATCGTTTTCCATAAAGAAAATATTATATGAATCATCAACTTCACTAAGAACTATTGGTGAATGTGTTGTAATAATGAACTGAACATTTGGGAATGTACTTCGTAATACACCGAGTATCATCCTCTGCCATGATGGATGCATGTGCAATTCTATCTCGTCTATCAGAACCACACCTTCACCCAATAATGGATTTTGAAGATTTGGATTAGCCAATGAAAGTCTTTTAGCAAGATCACCAAATAATGCCAGCGCACATTTCTCTCCATCTGATAATTGAGAAACATTCAGATTCATACCTTCTTTTTCAACAACCATTGCCAAACGTGGTTTTCTGGTGATGTGAATGTTTCTAAACTCAGGAAGCATAGCCATAATTGCTAACCTTACCGCTGCTAATGAATGATCTTCATAATCAAAATCTTTATTCTGCACTTTAACAGCATTTTCTGAGTCCTCCTGATTACGATACCATTCAAAGAACGTTCGAAAATCAATTCTGTTTTCAATTGCTTTTTCATATGCCGAATAAACATCAAACTCATGATGAGTTCTAATACGAAGCGGAATATCCAGAACCAGTCTATTTGTTCCATAGTTCACAAATATTGGTATGCTCTCCTGCTTTTCATCATTCAAATATGACTCTTGAATGGACGCTGCAATAATGTCAAGATTTTCCTTAGTATGTGTTCGTTTGCCCGTTCTTCTTTCCATTCCACGTTCATAGATTACAGAGCTCTTCTCTCCTGTATTAACGAGGAAATCGCCCTGAATTTTAGCAAATGGCTTTCCGTAGCGAATGTCATTCAATTCAATATTATATTGTTGACGTAATTCTTTTCTATTGACAACTTTGTTTATTATACTGGCATAAAGAAGATTAATCCCTCTTAGAACAGATGTTTTTCCAGCTCCATTAACTCCAAAAAAGACAGCACTCTTTCCACCCAGATCAATATTGACATTTGATAACCCCCTAAAACCGGTTATGTTAAGCCTGTTTAACTTCACTCTACACACCCTTTCTGCTTCGATAATTTACTAATCGCGCAAATTCAATTTTATATTTCCAATAAAATTATACCACGCTCTGTGTCGAAATTAAATAATCTAATACCATAAAGATCCTAAAATCCAAAAAAAATAATGCTCCGGTCATCGACCGGAGTATTATAATTATGGTTTTTTCATATAATATCAACAACGGCACCAAAAGTCTTACAGAGGAATAATCTTTACGGCAAATCCGTTGCTGATACTAAGTATGTATTCATTATTAAGTTGAACAATTTCTTAAAAATCAATTATGTTTGACTTAGGATATCAGTACTTCACCCTTCCCTCAGCAACAGCCTTCAGGTGCTCGCCATAAGGACTCTTACCGTAAGCCTTGGCAGCCTCCATAAGCTTGTCCTTGCCCACGAAACCATTGATGAAAGCTATCTCTTCCGGAGCGGAGATAGTGATTCCCTGGCGAGTCTGGATCATCTTCACGAACTCCGCAGCCTGAAGCAGACTCTGTACCGTACCGGTATCCAGCCATGCGAAGCCACGTCCGAGGAGCTGCACATCAAGCAGACCATCATCAAGATACATCTCGTTAAGAGTAGTTATCTCGTACTCTCCTCTGGCACTCGGTTTAACCTGTTTAGCCCTCTCAGAAACACCTGCAGGGTAAAAATACAGTCCTGTTACAGCATAATTACTCTTCGGTTCTTCCGGCTTCTCCTCTATGCTGAGTGCTCTTCCGCTCTCATCAAACTCAACAACTCCGAATCTCTCCGGATCCGGAACATAGTAACCAAATACAGTAGCTCTACCGTCCTCTTCTGCATCCTTAACAGCAGCCTTGAGAAGAGTTCTGAAGCCATTTCCATAGAAGATGTTATCGCCAAGGATCATCGCGCCGGCTTCGCCTGCAAGGAACTCCTCGCCGAGGATGAAAGCCTGAGCAAGTCCATCCGGACTCGGCTGAACCTTGTATCTTAACTTCCGATGTTTTTGACACTCAATGAGTCTTCATATGTCCATCAGGTCGTATTCTGATATGATTCTGTCTACCACTTTCTCCGGTGGCTCGTTGTTGATAAATATCCGATTCTGTACTCTGAGTTCGGTATATATTTTACCGTACCATTCAAGATCCGCCCGAATGTCTTTCAGATAATAATCCTTATGTTCGTTTTTATACTGATCATCACTGTAGACATTATCTTTTTCGTCGCTGAACACCAGTCTGGAAAAGATATTCTCCGGAGTATCATACAATTCAATAGACAGTATATCCTCGGAGATGATTCTTGTTCGGAAGTTGTCCGTATAAGATATCGGAGTAACTGCTAAAACGAAATCCTTTGCTCCTGAACGAAGGATTTCCTTAATAATCCGGCCCCGCCTTTGGTCCCGCCATCGTAAATCAGCAGTATTAACGAACTCTTCAAGGCTTATCCCCAGACGATCCCTCACTTCATCGTCGAGATCATAGAACGCAATACCTAGTTGATCAGCCAACAGCTTTCCGGTCGTGCTCTTTCCAACATTTGATACGCCAAACAGAAGGATTCTCATTCTTCAGTCTCTCCTTTTATAAACGCCATAATCTCCGTATAAGAATGCTCACTTTTCAGAACTGCCTCCATCAGTTCATCCTTCCGCATCTCATTGCGGAGTTTGATCAGATCGGCCAGTACTTCTTTTTCCGCTTCGTACTTCGCCTTTGCCTTCTCAAGGACTGCCTTCTGCTGTTCGATCTTCGCATCCATTGTATCTGTATTTACCTTGCGTCTTCCGCGTGCCATAGTGGTGATCCTCCTATATCCTGACCTTCAAAATCTTTGGATTCAGCTGGTCGCTGATCTCTCTCGCCTTCTTTTTTACGTAATTCGCGTCGATTCCAAACGCTTTCAGTATGGTTTTCTGTGTTGCCGTGACTGCATGATCAAGACGATAAACGCCGTCTGCCTGACGGATCAGCTCTATCTTTTCCAGCTCCCGTATGGATGCCGGCACGTTCATGTAGTTCGGTTTTTCCAGAAGTTCCTCTTCCGCATCTTTCAGCTTCGTGTACATCCGGTTCCGGATGATCAGTGCCACGAACGCGATCAGCATCTTTCCTTCCAGAGATTCTCCCGTATAGACTCTCAGGCTCCGGTTTCCAAGGAAGCTCTTATCCGCTTTAAACAGCTTTTCCGAAGCATCCCTGCTCTTATAGAGATCCAACGCTTCTTTTGCCGTCATCTCCGCCGAAGTGATGATGCAGAAGTACCCGCACATCTTGAGTTCTTCCTCTATGACGGAAGCCTTTTCTATACTGCATACAAAGCACTGGTCTTCTTTTCCTTCGTGATAATACTCAA
>DOVL01000232.1 GCA_003520105.1 Lachnospiraceae bacterium
GTACCAACTTCGCCGCTTGCAACCTTTCTTGCTTCTTCAGCCTTCTTAGCTGCAGCTTTCTTCTTTGCTTCCTTATCCTTGATAGCCTGAAGTCTGGCTGCTTCTTCAGCCTCCTTCTTAGCCTTAGCTTCTGCTTCTTTCCTGGCTTTTGCTTCCTTAGCCGCCTCGGCCTCAGCCATCAGTCTGGCAACCTCCGCCTGTTCAGCGGCACGTTTCTTGGCCTGTTCCTCGAAAAGTTTCTTCTGTTCTTCTTCAGCCGCAAGCTTAGCAGCTTCTTCCGCCTGTCTCTCTGCTTCTTCCGCAGCAAGTCTAGCAGCTTCGTCCTCAGCTCGCTTCTTCTTAGACATCCTCCTAAGAATATTTTTCAGTTTCTGAAAAACATTTGTAAAAGGTTTCTTCTTTTCTTCTTCCATAAAACAGACCCTCCTGAGTAATAATCTATTGTAATTGTTTCATACCCATAAAAAACAGAATAATCACCAACTACTATTTTAATCCAAAACGGAAAATATATCAATTATAAGATGAAAAAAAATCAGATTTTTTTTAACTTTTTTGAAGACATGTCTGACATTATTATATATCGTATCGAGGCACTATACAGACCACAATATCATGATAATAAAATATAGTTCATAACCACTGATTTCTATGTATATGAGCTATGTTTTCATTCATAAATACCATTTACATGCACATATCATACCGTAACGGTATATTCCGCTATAAAGTTCTCTCCCGGCTGAAGGGAATTTCCGTATTCACGCTCTTCAAGTTTCATATTGAAACCGGTTCTGTCGGTTCTTCCGAACCATGGCTCGATACATACAAACGGTGCATTCTTACCTGCCGGAGACCAGATTCCCAGAACAGGTGCGTTACATCTTACCCTAAGGTAATCCTTGCCGGAAGCATCCGAAAGCGCAACCGCATTATATGGCAGCTTCTCAAGGATGAGCGCATCCTCAGCGAAAAGTTCTACCGTCGGCTTAAGCAGTTCGTCGCTTGTCAGTTTGATCTGCTTGGTTCTGTCAGAAAGAAGGCCATCTTCAAGGATTCCTGCGGTGATGAAAACATCTGAATCCTCCTTATTTTCGCCATTGTCGTTACCGGCTGTCTCTTCGCCACCGGCCGCAAAACCGCTTGTGCTATTAACAATACGCTCAAAATGAATATAGCTATCTTCATCTCTCAGATTGAACGCAGGATGTCCGCCGATAGAGAAATACATGGTCTTATCATCTGTATTTCTGACTTCCCATTTGACAATAAGAGAATCCTGTAAATCGCTCGCGTTTTCTGCATCACCACTATTATTTCCGTAAGACAATACAACCATATCACTGTCGCTCGCTTTTAATTCATAAGAGATGATCAGTTCAAAATCAAAAGGATATATCTCCTTCGTCTTGTCACTTGAAGCAAGTTTGAAGCTGATAGAATCATCTTTCTGCTCGACAACCTCGAACTCACTGTCTCTTGCAAAACCATGCTGGGAGAGATGATATTCCTTGCCATCATAGATACTTGTCTTATTTTTATAATTTCCTACAACCGGAAAAAGCACCGGTGAAACCCTGCCCCAGAAGGCCGGATCACCGCACCACATATATTCTTCACCCGTAGTCTTGTCAACAAGACTTCTCAGTTCTGCACCATGCGCCTCAAAACCGGCTTTAAGCCTATCATTCTCGATATAAAACATATTTTCGCCCTCCGAATAAATATAGTTTTTTCGACTCTTAACGCCACAGAAACAGTATAGCATAAAAGTATCCGCGTGACCAGCACGCGGATACCTTATTATGTGTGAATGCTACTCACATTAGAGGGGAAATTATAGAGTGTGTCACATTCATAACATATTCATTTAGCCGCATAAAATGCGTTCTTTTTTTGCGCAATGCTACGCAATCTATCTTATCGCCTCTTCTCGCGCTTCAGACCGAGCATGTATGAAAGGCCTGCTGCTGAGATAAGAAGAATAAGCATTACAGCTGAAACAGGTGTGTCGTCGCCTGTCTTCGGAGCAGTATCATTTGAAGCTGAATCATCAGCCGGCTCAACATCAGCGTCAGCCGCCTTGTTATCATCCGGTTCAACCTCAGCATCAGCTGCCTTGTTATCATCCGGTTCAACCTCAGCATCAGCTGCCTTGGCATTGATGGTAAGCATTGTATATACTTCGCCATCATCAAATACTATACGAAGTAAGTAATATCCCGGCTCAAGAGTCTCAAGATAAGATGAGAATATCGTAAGCTTAAGACTTCCTGATTCAGCTCTTAACGAGCTTAGGCCAAGCGCTGCAAAAGGAGTAAATCCAGCACTACTCGGTGCCAATCCCCTTGCAACCGCGTCCGCTGCGGCCTCAAACCCATTTCCTGCCACCATGACAGCGTCGTTCAAATACCTAGCAATATCAACATCCTTAAAATGAATAATTGTCTCCGCATCATTTACTGTACTGTGATACGTGCCATGAAGATCGCCATCACCAGGAGTCCATGATAAACTTCCAATGCTTCCTTCAGCTTTACCATCCTGATAGTACGATTTATCAGGATTTTTAGTCCAACCTGCATAAAGTGTAATATCACTTGTAATATATTTACTAAAGGAAAACCTTTGTGTGCAAGTCTTATCAGTATACCACCCTGTAAACGTATAACCTTCAGTTTCAAGATCCTTCGGCTCATCAACAGTCTCGCCTTCCACAACAAACGCAGCCTCCGGAGCCTTGCCATGTCCGTTGTTGTCAAAGGTTACAGTGAAGACATCCGCCTCTTTAAAGAGATAGAAATCATCACACGTTCCCCAGTCTCCGGCATTATATTTGCATGTGAATCCAACAGTTACATCTGTTTTCTCAGTGATAATTATTCTATCGATTGAAGGATTCTGCCAGTTTTCCCAGCCGTTAAGAGCATATCCTATAGTATGTGTTTTATTTTCTGTCTTATAAAACAAACTTCCGTAAACACCGCTAAAGCCCTGGAAATAACCTGTAAATGTATAAACGCCAGGTTCAAGTGTTACATTCTGTGAAACTTCGAACGACTGAGCAGTATCAGACCAGAAGTGGAAGGATTTTGTTCCATCGTGAGGAGACGGACTTCCCTTCTCTGTATCTGATTTATCTTTAACATTATCGCCTTCATTCGATCTGGTTATTGTCCATCCTTCTTCTCCATTTTCAAAACTTCCATTCACCAGAAGATTGTCCGGAACAACAATTATAGTACCTATGATATTTTTTGTTTCCTTACCGTATGTAACAGTTCCAACCACCTCATATTCGCCATGACCAGAAGCCTTAGCCTCCTTCAGAGCTGTTGCGAGCTGATCCTTATCCCAAACAACATCAGCTTCACTTGTTGACATGTCGTTAAACCATATTGTTGTCTTTCCCGGCATTTCAAAAGAAGCAAGATCACCATATTCAACAGTTACTTTAACATTATCTGCACTATCATACTTCTTAGGTGCTACCGAACCGGTAAGCATGTATTTGTAAACCTTAAGTGAATCAAGCGCTGTTCCATCAAATCCGAAGAATGCCTGGTTATCTATAGCAGAACCACCATACCACTTTCCTGCATCGTCAGGATCGTAATCTGCAGCGTATGATGATGCCCAGCCTGAACCATATTTCTCCCATGCTGCCTTATTTGCTGCAAGTACTTTTTCAGCATCAGCCGCTTCCGGATCATAGTAGTTTACAGGTATCCATGCAGCTTCCCAGTAAAATACACCAATACCACAGTATCCTTTATCTGTATCTATTGAGTTTACTGTATCGACAACGTCTCTTACCCACGCAGCCTGACCGGCAACAGTGTAAGGATAGAT
>DOVL01000172.1 GCA_003520105.1 Lachnospiraceae bacterium
CGAGGCTGTGCTCGACCATGCTGTTGACCTCATTCTTAATATGGTTGACAAGGCAACCGCAACTCTCGGAGATTATACATACGATCCCGATGAGCATCACGAAATTGCAAAGAAGATTGCTTCTCAGTGTATGGTACTTATGAAGAATGACGGCAATCTTCTTCCTCTTAACAAAAACAAGAAATTTGCCGTTATCGGCGAAATGGCAAAGAAGCCGCGTTATCAGGGCGCAGGCTCGTCGCTTATCAACCCGATTAAACTCGACTGCGCTTACGATACGCTTAAGGAAATGGGCGTTGACTTCTCCTATGCGCCGGGCTTCGTAACCGATAAGAAAAAGAAAAAGAAAGTCAGCGAGGACGCTCTCGTTGAAGAGGCGGTCAACACCGCAAAGGATGCCGAGGCAGTTCTTATGTTCATCGGTCTTACCGACGAATACGAAACCGAAGGCTGCGACAGAAAGCACATTAATCTTCCTCCGCTTCACAACAGACTTGTTGAAGAGGTTTTGAAGGTTAATAAAAATGTAGTTGTTGTTCTTGCAGGCGGCGCAGTTGTCGATATGCCTTGGGCTGATGATGTAGCGGCAATTCTTAATATGTTCCTTACAGGCCAGGCAGGCGGCAGTGCGGTCTGCGACATTCTCTTCGGTGATGTAAACCCGTCGGGTAAGCTTTCGGAAAGCTACCCCTTCGCACTTGAGGACAATTCAAGCGCAAACTACTTCCCCGGCACTTCTGTTTCTGTTGAATACAGAGAGAGCGTTTATGTAGGTTACAGATATTATGACACAGCCGACAAGCCCGTTCGCTTCCCGTTCGGCTTCGGTCTTTCCTACACAACATTTGAGTACAGCGACCTTAAGCTTTCAGCTGACTCAATAAAAGACACAGACACACTTAAGGTAAGCTTTAAAATAAAGAACACAGGCGACAGAGACGGCGCAGAGGTTGCTCAGGTTTATGTAAATGATGTTGAGTCAACTATTTACAGACCCGTTAAAGAGCTTAAGGGCTTTAAGAAGGTATTCTTAAAGGCAGGCGAAGAAAAAGAGGTTGAGGTTGAGCTTGACAAGCGTGCCTTCGCTTTCTACAATGTTGACGCTCATGACTGGCAGGTTGAAACGGGCGAATTCAAAATTCTTGTAGGCGCTTCGAGCCGTGACATTAAGCTTGAGAAGAGCGTTAATGTTGAGTCAAGCGTTGCTTACGCTGTTCCGGATTACAGAAGAACTGCTCCGAATTACTACGGCGCTGATATTACTGCAGTCCCCGACGAGCAGTACAAAGCAGTACTCGGTCACGAAATTCCCGAAAACGAGAGGGATAAGTCAAAGCCGCTTACAATCCTTAACACTATTGAGGACGCAGCTGACGGCAAGTGGGGCGGCAGACTTAACAGACTCTTAAAGAAATTCCTCGGCGAAGACAATCTGATGAGCGCAGTTGCGCTTCAGCTTCCGATTAAGAATTTCATTTCAATGAGCTTCGGTATATTCTCACCGAGAATGGCGGAAGGACTGCTTGTAATTCTTAACGAGGACAAATTCTGCAAGGGTTTGAGAATGATTATCGGCGGCTTCTTCAAGGGCGGCGGATTTAAGCAGCTCAGCAAATTAAAGCAGATATAAGCTGTTTTCAATTAAACTGCATATTAACAAAAAACACAGGGCACGAAATGTGCCCTGTGTTTTTAATTGTATCAGTAATTATTAAATCAAAACCTTTGAAAGAAAATCCTTAAGTCTTGGGTTCTGTGGGTTGTTGAATATTTCGTCGGGAGTGCCCTGCTCAAGTATTTTGCCCTCATCCATAAAGATTACACGGCTGCCTACCTCCTTGGCAAAGCCCATCTCATGAGTTACGACAACCATTGTCATGCCCTCGGCGGCAAGCTCCTTCATAACATCAAGCACCTCGCCTACCATTTCGGGGTCAAGTGCGCTTGTCGGCTCGTCAAAAAGCATAACATCAGGCGACATGCAAAGCGCTCTGACAATGGCTACTCTCTGCTTCTGACCGCCCGAAAGCTGAGTAGGTTTGAAATTGATTCTGTCAGAAAGATCCACGCTTGCAAGAGCTTCCTTGCATTTTTCTTTTCTCAGTCTTCTCGGAACCTTGGCATATTGAAGCGGAAGCTCAACATTCTGGAGTGCAGACTGTCTCGGAAGCAGATTAAAATTCTGAAATACAAAGCCGATGCTCTTATTTCTTACAACCGACAATTCCTTATCCTTCATACCGGCAACCTCGACATCATCAAGGATGTAGCTGCCATCGGTAGGTTTATCCAAACAGCCGATTATATTCATCAGGGTTGATTTTCCGGAACCTGAAGGTCCCATAATTGCAACATATTCACCTTCTTCAATATCAAGATTTATATCATGAAGAACAGGAACATCCATCTTTCCCTGAATATAGCTTTTGTTGATATTTTCAAGATGCAGGAGCATTTATTCACCCCCGTTCTTATCTTCCGCACCGTCTACAGGGAAATTGCCGCTATCCATTCCATCCTGGCTTGTTTCCTCTACAGTGCCATTATCATTCAAATTCTGTGGATCATCAGACATGCTTCCGTCAGGGAGCATATAGCTTCCGTCATCACCGGTCGGGATGTATTCCATATCTCCACCATCCGGCATCTGGTATTCGTTCTTCTCGTCATAATACATATCATCATCGTACATATTATCGTCATACATGCCATCGTCATACATGCCGCCATCATCCATCTGGTCAATTATATCCTCAAAATTGGTCGTAGTTTTACAACCCTCCTTGATGGTATCATCAGGGAAAGCAATATAGTCATCCTCGGTAAGTCCTGAAAGAACCTCATAAGTTTCAAGATTCTCATCATATTCACCGACAGATATTTTTCTCTTCTCTATCTTCTTATCACTGTTTCTAACCCAGAGATAATAATCGCTGCCATCAATAACGAAATAATATGTAGGAATATAGAGTCCTTCCTTAACCTCTCCCTGACCGTAGTCCATCTCGATATAGAGATGCTGTCCGAGCATCAGTCCGTCAAAGGAATTGATCTTAACATAGAAGGTGTATTTTGAAGCACTTTCTCCCGTCTTACCGCCATAATAGTATTCGTCGGAACTGCTCTGCTGCGGTTCAAGATCGATCTTGCTTATCGTTCCGTTCCAGATCTGATTCTCATCAACTCTTGAACGCAGTATTACAGGCATACCTACATTAAGTTCGTAAATATTATTTTCGCTTACGGTTCCTTTGATCCTGAAATCACCGTCAGCCATGATCGTTATAAAGGAATTGTCGCTGCCCATATCATAACTGTTTGTGCTGCTATCCTTATTGATCTTCTTGACAGTTCCGCTCATCGGAGAGAAAACGACAGCCGAATCAATTGCTTCCTTCTGCCTGTCAATCTCAAGCTCTTTGGTAGAAAGCTCGTATTCTTCCTGCTTTATCTCAGCAGCAATATTATTGATCTGGCTTGTAATGCTTAATTGCTCGTCTTCTTTCGCAATTTCTTTCTGGTCATAAAGGTCACTGATACGCTGTCTGTTACTTGAGATTGAATTTTTGATATTATCAAGTTCAAGTTCCATCTGCTGAAGGTCCAGCTTCATTTCTTCTGTATCATATGCGAAAAGCTGATCCCCTTCCTTGACACTGTCTCCGACATTCACGAAGATCTCGCTGATCTTCTTTGAGTCGTCTTTATCAACCTTCTTTGTCTCCTGAGCTTCAACTACGCCCATGTACCTGTTGGATATTCCCGTTCCGTGCCCGGTTATAGATGCAACAGACTCGACATATACCAGACGACCGTCTTCAGTATTGTCTTTCTTTAAGAACTTTTTACCAAAAAATATACCGGCTCCAACAAGAATAGCCAGTACAAGTAGTATAACAATGATCTTTCCCTTTTTCATTTCAGGACTTTCTCCTTTCACTAATCCGCATAAAAACCTATATTCATGGCACCTACGGTATCATTCTCGCCTCCCGGCTCGTTCCGCGCTGAATACTTGCCACCGGCAAGTAGCGCATGACTCGTTCAGTGCATAAAATTTATGGTCACAGTTCCACTGTGACCATCTTAACACTTAATCCATATAAATTGAATATTGATTATCTTATTATTTATTTAAGATTGTATTAATAATCCGGGTCACCGATTTATACTATAACTTTCGCGTCCTTCCAGGTGTGATCCAGATTATAAAACTCTCGCATTTCGCTTGAGAAAATATGAACGATTATATCGCTGTAATCAAGAAGGATCCAGCCGCCTTCAGCTCTTCCTTCCCTGTCTCTCATAGGTATTCCGTTATCCCTGCATATCTCTTCAACTGCATCGCAGATAGCCTGAAGCTGGTTCTTGTTCGAACCGCTTGCTATAACAAATGCATCACACATCGGTGAAACACCGCTTACATCAAGATTCTTGATATTGTAGCCTTTTCTATCCTCGATAGCTTTGTTGATAAGTGTAACCTTTTCTTTTAATTCCATGTTATTTCCCCTGTATTTCATCATATCGGCCGACTAATTAATTCCAGCGATATTTTTATAATAATCATACGTTTTTTCTGTCATATCATCGATCACATCTGTTTTACCATCGAGGTATTCAAGTGTATTTTTCAGGATATGTACGATACAGACATCAATATCGGTAAAGGCTTCCTTTCTTATTTCCGGAAGTTCAAATATAATCTTACGGTTCGGTTCAATATAATCTGCAACGAAGATGATCTTATCCATCATCGTCATCTCAGGCCTTCCGGTCGTATGATATGTGATGGCATCAAGTATCTCCTGATCCTTTACACCGTATTTTTCTCTCGCATAATATGCACCAAGCTTTCCGTGAAGAAGATCCGGATTAGCCCTCTCACAATCACTTATCGGAAGTTTGAACTTTTCAGCCTTTTTAAGCTTATCTTCAATGGAAATGCATTTTGCATTGTCATGAAGAAGTCCGGCAAGGCGAGCCTTCTGAACATCTTCCTCATATTTCATCGCAAGACAGGCAGCAGTGTATTCAACACCGAGAGAATGAATGAATCGCTTCTCAGTCAGCTTTGACTTTAATTTATCAAGCATTTCTTTTCTTTCCATATTACTGTCCTTCCTGTATGAAATATAGTTTATTTCCAACTATATACTCTTCGACTTCCGGTGACACAAGGTCTGAAATACTCAAACCTTTAGATGCTTTTTTTCTGATGTCTGATGAGGAAATATTTTCTGCATCAACCGACAGGAATTCTATTCTCGCTTCAGGATAGTGCTCAACATACATGTGTCTCAGTTCTTCCATCTTGTCATGGTTAATATCATCTCTGACAGCAGCAAGAAAGACCATATTTTTAAAGAGTTCCCCTATCTCCCGCCAGTAATACAAGTGTTCAAGTGAATCTCCGCCTATTATAAAATAGTATTCATTTTCCTTGCCCTGTGATGCATCAGAAGCCTTCAGTTCCCTGATCGTATCGATCGTATAGGTTATGCCTCCGCGTCTGATCTCCATATCAGATAATTCAAGACATTCAATATCTCGAATGGCAAGTCTGATCATCTCAATTCTGTCTTCATCCGAAATTGCAGCATCCTGCTTATAATAGGTATCATTATTTGGCATGATAAGAACATTATCAAGGCTGTATTCAGAAAGCGCCGAAAGTGCCAGCTTGATGTGTCCGTTGTGTATAGGATTGAATGATCCGCCCAGGATACCTATTTTCATATATTTCTCCTATTTAGGGAATACGATTCCCGGTTTATCCTTATTCATCTTATAAAGAACTATCTTTCTGCCGATGACCTGAACAACCTCAGAACGAGTTCTTTCTGCAAGTGTTGCAGCGATCTCCTTCGGATCATCTATACAGTTCTTAAGTACATTTATCTTGATAAGCTCTCTCTTCTTGATTGCCTCAGCAACAGATTCAGCAAACTCAGGAGTGAGACTTGCCTTACCGAGACTGAGGATCGGATCCATAGTCATTGCCAGGCCTTTTAAATACGCTCTTTCCTTACTTGTCATTATTTCTCCGTTCTTCCACATTCCTCGTGGAGTATAAAACAATACTGTTTATTATCATTTAATCAAACCGATCATCTATTGATCACTCATGATAATAATCAAATTCATGACCATACATCTTAACAGTATCGCCATCCTCTATACCAAGATCATCAAGCATCTTGAGAATACCGTTCTTCTTAAGGAAATTCTGGAAGAACAGGAATCCCTTCTCAGCTTCAAGATTGGTATAGCCGAGCATTTTCTCAATTCTCGGGCCTTCTATAATATAAGTATGATCATCCTCGTCACTCTTCTTAACTTCAAACGGAAGTTCAGGATTGTCATACATCTCTTCAATGTCAATTTCCGGTTCAAATATAATAAGTTCATCCGGAGCCTCTTTGACAAGCTTGTCAACATAGAGAAGCATATCCTTAACTCCTTCTCCTGTTGCGGCCGAAATAGGAAATATCTTATAATCCGGGAACTCATCCGTAATAAGTGACAGAGCTATCTCTCTTTCCTCCGGAGAAAGCAGATCCATCTTATTTGCCGCAAGTACTGTAGGTCTTGAGACAAGATTACTGCTGTATGAAGAAAGCTCTTCATTTATCTTCTTTATATCATCTACTATATCTCTTCCCGATGTACCGGATGCATCAACCACATGAATAAGAACCTTGGTTCTTTCGATATGTCTGAGGAAATTAAGTCCGAGTCCTTTTCCTTCCGAAGCGCCCTCAATGATACCCGGAATATCAGCCATAATAAATCCGCCGCCGTTACCCAGATCAACTACGCCCAGGTTTGGAACGAGGGTTGTAAAATGATACTCAGCTATCTTCGGACGTGCATTGGAAACCCTTGCAAGAAGGCTCGACTTTCCTACACTAGGAAAACCAACAAGTCCAACATCGGCGATCATCTTGAGTTCAAGAAGAACGCACATCTCAATAGCAGGTTGTCCCGGCTGAGCATATTTAGGTGCCTGCATTACACTTGTTACATAATGCTGGTTTCCCTTGCCGCCATGTCCACCCTTAAGAAGCACTACAGGCTCTGTCTTATCCGACATATCAACGATAACCTTGCCTGTTTCAAAATCTTTAATAACCGTACCCTGAGGAACCTTAAGGATTATATCCTTACCGTTAGCGCCATGACAGTTTCTCTTACCGCCTTCCTGGCCATCCTCAGCTTTATATTTCTTGGAATTTCTGTAATCAACAAGTGTATTCAGTCCCTTATCAACTACAAATACAACGTTTCCGCCGTTTCCTCCGTCGCCGCCATCCGGACCACCGTTAGGAACATACAGCTCTCTTCTGAAGGAAACATGTCCGTCTCCTCCCTTACCTGATCTTATATATATTTTAGCTCTGTCTGAAAACATAGCATATTCTCCTGTATTAAATAAAACTTCGTCCGTCTGACTTTGCTTAGACTTTTGTTGAATAAAAGGGAGCTGAAAAACAGCTCCCTTCTTTAGTCATCTCGTAAAATTACTCTGCAGGATGTACTGAAACCTGCTTCTTGTCTCTTCCGAGTCTCTCAAATCTTACAACACCATCAACTAATGCAAAAAGTGTATCGTCTCCGCCACGTCCTACATTAAGTCCCGGATGAATCTTTGTACCGCGCTGTCTGTAAAGTATATTACCAGCCTTAACGAACTGGCCATCTGCTCTCTTGGCGCCAAGTCTCTTTGCCTCAGAATCACGTCCGTTCTTAGTAGAACCAACTCCCTTCTTGTGAGCAAAGAACTGTAAATCCATTCTTAACATACGTTTTACACCTCCCTGATGTAAACTTTCACAAAATTTCGTCCATATTCCTCTTCTATATTGGTAAGCCCAAGATAGAGAGAATTTATCAGCAGCTTTGTTTCACTGCTTACCTCGGAAACGACCTTAAACTTAAGGTCACCGCTCTCGGCGTTTTCACCAACGAATCTGTCATCGGTCAGTTTCTCAACCGAATTGATCGTATTGATGACAAGGGTACTTACCGCACTGCATATGATATCCTTACCGGCTTTATCATATCCTGCATGTCCCTTTACCGAAAACCCGAATAAATAATCTTCTTTTTTGTAAAAAACCGCTTTGATCATTTCAAATTAAGCATTGATCGAATCGATCTTAACAAGTGTATATGGCTGTCTGTGACCATTCTTCTTGTGATATCCTGACTTCGGCTTATACTTGTAAACAACGACCTTCTTAGCCTTGCCCTCGCCAAGTACTGTAGCCTTAACAGTAGCGCTCTTTGCAGCATCTCCGCAGATGATATCAGAGTCCTTGCTTACTACGATAACATTATCAAATGTTACTTCTGCATCTTTCTCTGCATTAAGCTTCTCTACCTTAATGATATCTCCCTCAGATACCTTGTACTGCTTTCCGCCTGTAGCTATAATTGCGTACATATGGTTTCCTCCTATCATTATTACTCGCCAACTTCGGCGGTGCCCTATAGACACACTTCTAGCCTCATTGTGCGGCACACTTGCATAATATAGCATCACTGCATAATTATGTCAAGTGGAAATTAATCAAAAACAGTCATAAACATGCAAGCATGTCTATGGCTGTTTCTGTGTTTTGCTGCAGTTGTTCAGATGATTATACGTTGTCAGGTTTTTCGTAGAGTGACAGATCACGTGCAGCGCTGGCATTTATATCATCAGAAGGCGCACTTGGTGCTTCTACAGGTGAATCAGTTTTTTCAGGCTGTGTCGGAGCTGATGTGCTCTCCTGTGAAGGAGCCACGTCAGGCTTTGGCTGTGCAGACGGAGCTTCAGGCTTAGGTGCTTCCTGTCCCATAGGTACGCCCATATTCTGAGGCTGCTGTGGCTGGAATCTGTTCATATTACTATTGTTCATCTGACCATATCCCATATTTGGCTGTCCGAAATTATTCATTTGCTGTGCAGGATAGCTTCCCGAATTCATAGGCTGATTGGAAATATATCCGCCCATATTCTGCTGGCCGAAACCGCCCATTGCACCGTAGCCGCCCATATTACCCGGCTGGCTGAAATTATTATTCATCTGACCATAAACATTCTGCTGACCGAAACCGCCCATATTTCCAGGCTGACCAAAACCATTCTGTGGCTGAAATCTGTTCATATTACCACTATTCATCTGACCATAACCCATATTCTGTGGCTGGCTATAATTCATATTTGGCTGATTAAAGCTCTTCATCTGGTAAGGAGCATTATTTACAGAAGCATTGCTGAAAGGAATACCATACATTCCTCCCTGAGGACCGTTATTGTATCCGCCGGCCATCTTGACTTCATCCCTGGTTACCGATTTAGCGATACCTATGGCCATAAGCATATCTGTAATTCCCTTAACCATCTCAATTATTACGTCAAGCCAGAAATTCTTGATACGATCAGCGTATTCAGCCATACCGACTATATAGCAAACCGTATTTGTTACAACAATTATTCCACCTAAAACAGCAAATATAGCGACAGTTGTAACAAGCCCCTTTCTGTTCGGAACGGTAAATGCCATTATAAAAAGGAGAAATGTGAAAAGTGCTTCGGCCATTACCACATAAGGATCAAATCCCGCTGTAAGATAATATAATGTCTCATGTACTTTAAAATTATACTTTCCGCTGTCAAAGCCTACTTCTAAGAAATCATTATAATGCTTCAGATATTTTATAAAGAATATAGATGAAAAGATAAAGGTTCCTGCAAGAAATATTGCGGACAGCTTCTCAAGTTTTATGAAAGCAAATATAGCTGTACAAAGCATACATGCAAGTACACTTATCTGGATGAACTTTGTAAAGTCATTATAATCATCAAAATTTTTAATCGTCATATAAAGTCCAAGGCCAAAACTGATAGTTGCAGCTATCGCCCCAAGTATTGCCCCCTCTTTATATTCTTTTGCCTGATTCATTGTTCTACCTCCTGAATAGCTTTTAAAAATTTATCATTATCTGTCCTGAGTTATCTTTCAGAACAGCAATCATGAACAAAACAGTTTATCAATCTTTTCTCTGAATATCTCTGATCTCACCATACTCCTCAATCTCGCGCCTTATATCATCTTCATCAGGATTAAAACCCGATGCGGCTCTTTCCTTCCTGAAAGGCTCCCTGGTCAGAAGAAGTGCAAGACAAACCATAAAGAATTCAAAAACGATCCATATTATAAAGATAATATTCTGTTTCCAATAATCTATATAGAGATTCTTGTTCTTCATTGTATTTACAATATAAAGTCCCTCAGCCAGAAGTTCGGCGACCATATAGAAGAAACAGATGACCATGAGCGGAACAACAGGTTTCCTGAACATGGTAAATATAACGATTACAGCGAAAACTATGATAAGTATTGTACATAAAAGGAGTATAAATCCGGATGCCGGACTGAAAATCTCATAAGCCTTGATGCTGAATTTAGTTTTCTTATTAACACCGCTTTTCAGAGATCCCTTAAAGATATTTACCATCTTGTCGAGTCTCGCAAGAACGGTTACGCTTTTGATCAGAAAATACAGCGCAATACTGCTGATGACCAGCCTGTTATATCTGAGTATAACAAGTACAACTGCAATAAGCGCAAAGCTTATCATCAGCACCTTGGAAAAGCCGTCATAGATGTTTATGCCTTTCTGACCGCCCGGTTTAAAGATTATAAGACTTACAGATGTGACAACAGCTGTAAAGATAAAGACAAATGAAGCAACCCTGTAGTTTTCCTTCTCCAGTTCCATTTTAACCTCACCAATTCTTATTTTAAAAATACAAGTCAGTTAATTCAGATAAAGCGTGTTCCACCCCAATTGAACACGCTTTATATTATACATCCTTTAAATAAAAAAGTCATTGATTATTTGTATTTGTAAGAAGATTTTCAAGCAAAAATCCGCTTCCGACTCTCTGCCTCGTCAGTTCGGCTAGCCCAAGCTCTGTCATATCAACGAAAAAGCATTTACGATGATCTCTTGCGATGAATGACTTAAGATTTAAAACAGCTTTTTCTTCAGATTCATGGTCCTTCATATTAATAAAATCAATTATGATGATCCCCGATAGATTCCTTATTCTGAGAAGCCTGGCTATCAGCTCAGCAGCTTCATTATTGGTTTTAAGTATATGTCCCGAAAGGCCGCTTCCCTTGACATCCTTGCCTGTATTTACGTCAATAACGGTCAGTGCCTCAGTCAGGTCAACAACCAGATAACCACCGGATTTAAGATATATCTTCCTTCCGAACATTACGGAAAGAGTTCTGTCGATATTATAAAGAGCCCCCAGCGATTGAAGCTTCTCTTCATAAAAAATGAGTTCAGTTTCAGTTTTATTATTCTCAGGTGCAGCATTCTTGTCATTTATAAAACCGGATTCGGAAATATCATCGTAAACCTCTTCTATATCCGTAATAACAGTCATCTTGTCATAGAGGTTCTTCGATTTGATGTCGAGTATATATGATGCTATATCGGCACGACTTCTGTGAACACAGCAATGTGCACTGCTGCTATAAGCCTTATCAATAACCTCTCTTAGTTTACGTAATGTTTTTATTGTATCCTGTTCAATAGCATCCGAACTCTCAGCCGAAATTGCTGCCGATCTAATTATGATTCCGAAATCATCCGTCAGTTCATCAGCATACGAATCCTTAATCTTATCGTAAAGTACCTTCAGCTCATCTCTCTTCTCTTCATCCGTGATCCTCTTGGATATACCAAGTCTTCCGGAGCGATTTATGACTGCATATCTTCCTTTAAGCGAAATATCAGCCGTAGCCTGAGCCCTCTTATTCCCCTTGGTCGCCTTGATCTTCTGAACCAGAAGCCAGTCTCCTTTTCTGACCTTGGACTTATTTCCATGCTTTATAAAAATATGCTTCCCCTCATTCTCTTCCAGGGAATAATATAATATCTCGCCGTTTTCGCCTCTGAGAAAAGCTGCATTAAGGTTCTCAACGATATTATCCACAACCGCAACGTAGATGCTGCCTGTTTCAGCTTCATCTGAAAAAGGATGAACCTCTGAAAGGAGCTCATCCTCATAAATGTACGCTGTATGGCCGCAGGCGGCACTCGTTATCACAATCTTTGCTTTCATTTCTTAATTTAGTCCGGGTTTGCGCTTCAGTGTACCCCTTCAGTTGTAGCAAGAATACGCCTTCAGGGGTACACTGAAGCGCAAACCCTCATTATAATTGAAAAAGTCTCAAGGAATTGGTGTAGAATATGCCCCTGAAGGCGTATTTCACCTACAACTGAAGGGGCATATTCTACACTAATTCCGAGGTTAATCTATTAGAATTGGTTGCCTGCGGCACTCAGCGGTTTGAAGCCTTCGGAAGGGTTTCCGAAGTATGTTTCGAGTCGCAGGATGTTGTAATCAAAGCGGTCATATTCTTTACCGGCTTTATCACAGATAGCTGTAAGAACGTTTTCAGGTTTAATATTTTCGTGGCTTCCGGTTGCGAGGAGCATGTAAATGCCGTCATGCTTTATGCTTGCTTCTGACCTGTCATTTTGTTCAATAACATTAGCTGAATCTATACCTTCCTTGACGTTGATATCATTAGCAGTATTATTGTCTTCTTGCATTACAACAGACAAATCATATATAAGCGGTTTGATATCGGTTACTGCTTCCGACTTCTTGGTCTTCTTCAGAACTTCAACCTTATCGGAATTGTTTATCTCATTTATAAGTCCGGAAAAACAGCTATAATCAGACTCATCAGACATTCCGAACTTTGTTTTTCCCTTATCGGTGAGCGTGATCAGATAGTCCGATGCCGTTACCGCTGCCATGGAATTGATTGCGTCATCCGGAAGAAGTACTATATCCATCATCTTGATGAAAGGCGATGCAACACTGTTAAAGGCTTCTACCATTTCTTTACTGCTGGTAACACGCTCGAATTCCGCATCACAGTATTCGCCGACAGACTCCATCATAAGAGGCATTGGAGCAGCAAAAGAAATGATCTGATGAGGGCTCATACCGGTACTGTAGCTTATATCAAGCTCAGCACGTCTGATGGCCTTCTGGAAATATCTCATCACATCAAGATGACTTATGAACTTTACCGGACCTGTTTTACTGTATTTTATCCTGACTTTCATAACCTTGTCCAAACCATAAATGATCAATATTCATTAACAACCGCTGACATTCAGCACTTTATCTATAGTTCTTTTACACTTTACCGGCATTATTTCCCGAAGCATACACCACTGCCAAATACTGCAGCTCCGCAGCCCTGACATTTATCGCGGCAGTTTGAGGTTACTCTGCCTTCCTTTGCAGCCTGCCATTCCTTCATGAGGAACTGCTTCGAAACACCTGCATCGAGATGATCCCAAGGGAAGACTTCATCGAGTCCTCTCTCCCTCTCGGTGTAGAATTTATAATCGATACCATTTTCGGCAAAAGCCTTGTAGTATCTCTCCATATCAAAGAATTCTGTCCATGCATCAAATATAGCACCGTCTCTGTAGGCATCATAAATAACCTTCGACAGTCGTCTGTCGCCTCTGGCAAATACAGCCTCCAGAACAGATATATCCTGATCATGGTATGCGAATTTAAGTCTCTTCTTGTTTAACTGCTGGTTGAAGGTATCCTTAACATGCCTTGCTCTTCTTACGTACTCATCTCTAGGCAGCATCGAAGCCCACTGGAATGGAGTGAACGGCTTTGGTACGAAGTAAGATGCGGAAGCAGTGATCTGAAGTGAACCGACTCTCTCCTCCTTCGCTTCGGTTTCAAAATACTCCTCCGATATCTTCTCCGAAAGAAGTGCTATACCTTCGGCATCCTCATCGGTTTCTGTCGGAAGTCCCAGCATAAAATAGAGCTTAACCTTATTCCAGCCACCCTTAAACGCATCTCTGGAACCATTAATTATA
>DOVL01000287.1 GCA_003520105.1 Lachnospiraceae bacterium
GATATCCTCAGCATGATTATTCACAGACCGGATTCAAGAAAACAGCGCTATATCGGCGGACTCGGTGCTGCTGTTTCTGTATCCAAGGGACGTGACTCATGTCCCTGTGTGCAGTTCGTAGGGATGTCCCGCTATAAGATTACCGCCTCCTCAGAGGAGATTGCGAAGCATATTGAACTCGGATATCCGTCCATCAAACCGGGCGATGAGCTTGACCAGGTACTGGACCAGATCAGCGTTATGCTGCGCGATGAGCTGGAGCATACTATGACAGACAACAGTCACAGGGAGACGGATCTTACAGAACGGAATCGCAGATATATTATCAGCGCGCATATCACTACACTTATCAGCCGTATTGTGGAGAGAAACCTCTTCCGGGTAGTAAAGGTATCTGCAACAGACGATGATGATTGGTATCACTTCGTCAAGTATTATAACGAGAAAGGGGAGAAGGTCTGAGCAGGCACAGGGAAGATCTGTGAGTGGTTCTAATATTATCAAAGAAAGGTACATCAGCAGTTTGAAAACTTAACAACAGTATTACTGCATATGGAGGCGACGCGATGAATCCGTCTATTACAGAAGACGAAAAGAGAAGTGCGGAAAAGCGGTATGTCGAATTGATCAAGAAGATCAGAACTTACATGACGGCGGACACAAGTCTGCTCAGGGACGCATATGATACCGCTATGGAAAAGCACAAATGCAGCAGGCGCAAGGGTGGGGCGCCTTATATCACCCACCCGTTGGAGGTGGCTCATTTCTGTGCCGATATGAAAAGGGATAATGAAGTGATTGCCGCAGCCCTTCTGCATGATGTTGTCGAGGATGAAGACATAACTATGACTGAGATCGGCAGCAAGTTCGGCAGTAAAGTGAAACATCTCGTTGAGGCTGTCACAAATCTTGACTCTTCCTTAGAAGAATATGAAGCTATGGAGAAGAATGACGTGGACGTCCTGTCAGATGTGAAGCTTATCGAGCAGATCAGCCGCAATCCGCAGGCTTTGTATATAAAAGTGGGTGACAGAGTGCATAACCTCGGGGATATGGCCGGCATGCCATACGATAAGGTGGTTGCCAAAGCACAGCATACAGAAGATATTCTGATTCCATTGCTGAGAACAGTGCAGGCCACCCGACTGATCGAAATCCTTGAGACCCGGTGTTTTAAGCTCAAGCATGAAAATGCATATCACCAGATCAAGGAAGGCTACAAAAAATTATGTGATTCGAACAGTCTCTCGCATAAGTGGCTGCAGGATTACATGTTCAGTGTTTTTTACGGACATAATGAACGGTTCTACGTTGAGGAAGATATCCGGCCATCTGTGCAGGGTGACTTGCCGGATTCAAAGTGGATCAAAACGATAACCTTTTATACCCGCTATACAGGGAGTATTTCCAGGGATTTGCAGAATAAGATGACAAATATATTTGCCGAGCTCCCGAAGGTCATCACCAAAAAGAATATTCCGCTGTATGATATTTATTTTGTGACAAATGAAGAATGTCCGCTCTCGCCGGAAGATTATTTTCTGAGCTATTATCCGATTCTTCATGCGGGTGTCTATGAGCCGGAGAGCGAGGAATATGACGAACGGTTCAAGGATGTCAGATTCATGTTGACTATTGTCGGAGAGGGAAGGGATAAAGTGACGGACCTGCCTTTCCTGCTTATACAGGATGCGTTTGGAACAGGTTACCGGCTTTTCCCGGAGAGAGTCGATGAATTTACTGATCATATTAACGGATGTATTTATAAGCAGGACGACGAGAGGATGCCGGTCGTTTCGGTGATTGACAGAGCAGAGCCGGCGGCGTCATTTGAACAGACTATACACGTATACCTGAGAGACGGAGCGGTACAGGAAATGCCGGTCGGTTCGACTATTCTGGATCTGGCTTTCAAGATACATCCTTACGTAGGTTTGTGTGCAAAATATGCACAGATCAATGGCCGTGACAGTTCCATTCCGCTCCAGACCAAGCTGACGGATGGCGATCAGGTCGATATATTTACGGATTCGGATTCGGACAATCCCGAGAATAATATCATCCACGCCACGATCAGATGGTTCGAGTATGTGAGGACCCGGGAGGCTACGCGGGAGCTGTCAAGATATTTCGAGAAACACATTGAGGACAGCGGAACCCGGACGAGGATCTTCATTGACGGAATCGGCGAGAAGGAGATACAGACGGGGAGTACGGTGCTGGATGTGGCGTTTGCGCTGGGGAGAGAAACGGGTCTGCATTTCAAGGAGGCTTATATTAACAGGAGCTCGAGACCTTGCGCTATGGATTATGTGCCGGGATATGGCGACCGCGTGAGAATCGAGACGGATGATGCGGTCGAACCGGAGCTCGGGTGGTTCGTGGTCGCGCGGCTGCCGGAGGTGAGAAGAGAGTTGGTAAGGTATTTTGAAGGGGAGAAGGAATAAGAATTCAATGTGAATTTCGGAAGTGGGAGAAAAACTTGTAGGAACATGTTAATGTAATTTCATAGAGATTTTCATGGAAGGGTGTGAAAGAAATGCAAGTAATCAAGAAGACAAATTCAGGCATTCAGAACCTCAGCCTCGACGCCGTCCTGCTTGACCGGAGGAAGGTGTTCCTGAGCGGCGGAATCGACAGCGAATCGGTCGATCTGGTCGTGAAACAGCTGCTCTTTCTTGAAAGTATGGATGACCGTGAGCCGATCCAGCTTATCATCAATTCTCCGGGCGGTGAAGTCCTTGCAGGATTGTATCTCTATGATCAGCTGAAGGGTATGAAGGTGCCGATTGATATATACTGCGCGGAGATGGCTGCTTCGATGGCGGCAATCCTTCTTGCTGCGGGGAGAAAGGGACATCGCTATATTTTAAAACACAGCAAAGTGATGATTCATGAGCCGCTCATCTCTTCATCATCCGGTGGCATCAGCGGAAGTGCATCCAGTATCGCCAAGTCGGCGGAGTCTATTATGCAGACAAAGCGTGATCTGGTTGCAATCCTCGCGCAGGATACAGGTCGGAGCGAGAAAGAAATCGAGAAGGCGGT
>DOVL01000279.1 GCA_003520105.1 Lachnospiraceae bacterium
CCGGTGTCGGCAAGACCGAGCTTGCGAAGACTCTGGCCGAAGCACTCTTCGACAATGAGGCAAGTATCGTTCGAATCGATATGAGTGAATATATGGAGAAGCACAGCGTGGCAAGGCTTATCGGAGCGCCTCCGGGATATGTCGGATACGATGAGGGCGGCCAGCTTACAGAGGCTGTCAGAAGAAAACCTTATTCGGTAGTTCTCTTCGATGAGGTTGAGAAGGCACATCCGGATGTATTTAACGTAATGCTTCAGATACTGGATGATGGTCGTATTACCGATTCCAAGGGCAAAACTGTTGATTTCAAAAATACGATTCTTATCATGACTTCAAACATCGGCTCTGAATTTCTTCTTGAAGGAATTGATGAAGACGGCAGCATCAAGAAGGAGGCTGAGGAACAGGTAGAGGGACTTCTGAAGATGCATTTCAGACCGGAGTTCCTGAATCGACTTGATGAGATAATAATGTTCAAGCCGCTTACTAAGGACAATATCAAGAATATCATCGATCTTCTTGTTAAGGATCTGAACAAGAGGGTAGAGGATAAGGAAATATCGATCGAACTGACAGACAAGGCAAAGGAGCTTATTATCGAAGGCGGCTATGATCCGGTTTACGGCGCAAGACCGCTTAAGAGATACCTGCAGAAGAATGTTGAGACACTCGTGGCAAGAAAAATCCTCAGCGGATCGGTAAGTATCGGACAGAAGCTTACGATAGATGCAGAGGACGGAAAACTGGTTGTGAAATGATAAACTTCTGTTAGAATCAGCGGCAGATGATTAGGGACTATTTTTTGTGGCTTCTAAAAAAATAGTTGCAAATATAAAAAATAATTGATATTCTACGAGAGGACTTTACAGAAAACAGGAGGAGACCGATGAAAACTATTTCTTGCAGATAATTGATTTTAGAACGTAGAACATATATAGATCGCAAATTGTTTATATTTGATGATTACGTGTATCATTGTGATAATATGATGATAGTGATGTGATGATCAATGTAATCTGTTATTGGTGATCTGTACGATGTGACTACGGAATGCAGGAAATAATTCATAGTTGGTTTCTCAGAATATAGTGTGATAATGGCTTTGTATGTTCGTGACGTCCGGGCATAGCTTGCCGATATTATTGATCTTACTGACACCGCAGGATTATTCCTGCGGTGTTAGTGCTATAAGGAGGCGATGCATATATGTCATTATTACAGGTTTCAGATCTGACCTTCGGTTACGAGGGCAGCTTTGACAATATATTTGAAAATATTTCTTTTTCGGTGGATACAGACTGGAAGCTTGGCTTTATCGGTAGAAACGGTAAGGGCAAGACCACATTTCTGAATCTTTTACTGGGAAAATACGAATACAGCGGAAGTATCACAACTGATACGCATTTCGATTATTTTCCATACAGGATCAGTGAAGAGGAACTTGATAAAACAGCTGACGAGCTCTGTGAAGATTGGAAGCCGGGAGTTGAGAACTGGCGAGTTATATGTGAGTTAAATAATCTCGGAGTAGATCCGGAGCTGCTTTACAGACCGGTTCGTACACTCAGCTTTGGTGAGAGGACTAAGGTTATGCTTGCGGTTCTCTTCTCGGGGGAAAATGAATTTCTTCTGATTGATGAACCTACAAACCATCTGGACAAGGGCGGCAGGGAAGTGATCAAGCGATACCTTAATTCCAAGAAGGGCTTTATACTTGTTTCTCATGACAGAGATCTTCTGGATGTGGTTGCGGATCATATGCTGGTGCTTAACCGCGAATCGATCGAGGTTGTTGCAGGCAATTTCAGCAGCTGGTGGGAAAATAAGGAGAAGGCGGATGCGTTTGCTATTTCCGAAAATGAGAAGCATCTGAAAGAGATCGGCAAACTCAAGGCTTCAGCTGACAGAGCCGGGAGATGGGCAGAGAAGAGTGAGTCGACCAAGATCGGTTTTGATCCGGTGAAGGAGAATGACCGCTCAATTTCCACCAGAAGCTATATCGGTGCGAAGACCAAGAAAATGCAAGCTCGTGTGAAGAATTTTGAGAAAAGGATGGACCGTGAGATTGAGGAGAAGGAGGGGCTTCTGAAGGATATCGAGAAGACAGTGGATCTGAAGTTGATGCCTCTTCAGCATCATAAAAAGGTTCTTGTTGAGTGCAGGGATTTCTCACTGGCATATGAGCAGAATGGGAAGAATGAGGATCCGGATAGCGTAACGACATCATACGGTAATGTTAGTCGGATGGATGATACACAAAAAAACGTATTCAAGAATATCACATTTCAGCTCATGCAGGGCGACATACTCTTTCTGAATGGTGAGAATGGATGTGGTAAATCCAGTCTTATTAAAGCTATTTTGAGAAATGCAGGAATGGACGTTGATGATTGGAGAACACCGGTCGAAGAAAATGCTAATGATATAGGCAATATTGATAGCCATAAGAACAGAAACATAGTAACGTCAGGCAGGTTAGAAACAGCGAGCGGACTGATCATTTCGTACATCAATCAGAATACCTCTCATTTGAAAGGAAGTCTGAAGGATTATGCGAAGGAGCAGGGGCTTGATTACAGTCTGCTTCTGACATTGCTTCGTAAGCTTGATATGAGCAGGGTGCAGTTTGATAAAAATATGGAGGATTATTCCGAAGGACAGAAGAAGAAGATCCTGATTGCAGCGAGCCTTCTGACACAGGCACATGTGTATATCTGGGACGAACCGATGAACTACATAGATGTCTTCTCAAGAATGCAGATCGAAAAGCTGATAGAAGAGTATAAACCGACAATGATAGTGGTCGAGCATGATACAAGATTTAGAGAAAAACTTGCAACGAAAATACTAGATATGTGATGTAAAACGGAATAATTTAAGACAAATATTTGAAGTCGCCAAAGGCAAGTATTCTCTTGCTTGCGGCGACTTTTTCGTGTATAATACTACTAGCTATACGTTGCTAAAAATAATAGAATAATCACAGGAGGGGATGTATGGGAAAATTAATGAAGAAACACAGAAGACTGTTTGCCATAATGGCAGTGATAGCCGTCTTGTTCTCACTGGTCAGACCGGAGAATTTCAAGAAGGTATCAGCTGCTGATCCAAATACAGATCAGGTGGCAACAGGCAGTGATGCTGCGTCGGAGGAGGTAGATGGCGCAACATCAGGAGATGCAGGGGAGGTTAAAACAACAGAATCACCTGCAACTGAAATGGAATTGGTCGGAGATCAAAACGTAACTGTAGATTTGATTCCGGCTGAAAATGATCAGAAGGACGATGCAGCTGAGCCGGCTGAAGATATCGTGGACGAGAGTGCTAAGACGCTTTCTGTCCGAGTTGAGGAAAGCGGCTGCAACATTACGATCAATGCGCCGGAAGGAAGTATTCCTTATCCTTATGAGGAACTTTCCGTATCCGCTCGCGAGATCACAGAGGGCAGCGCAGAATATGATTACTACCTGTCACAGTCTGCAGAGGCGCTTGAATGTGACTCGGCTGAGAGTATCTCATTTGCAAGATTTTTTGATATAGAGATAATGAGAAACGGCGAGAAGATCGAGCCTCTTTCACCGGTTGAAGTTAAGATAGAATACGACGACGCACCTGTGATCACAGATGATGCAGAGCTTTCTATCGTTCATTTTGCAGAGGAAGGCACAGAGGTTATTGATGATATCGAGATTAACGACGATGCTACAGAAATAGTTTATGAGCAGGAGAGCTTTTCTGTAACAGCGACGATAGTGTCGAATCCGCCGGCAGATCCGCCAAAGGTGAATGATAAGCCATTTCAGTGGAAGACATATGTGTTATTGGCATTGGTAGACAGTACATATTACATGGTACAATATGATGGAACACTTAAGGAAGTTTCTGAGAGATCGGATAAAATAACATCAGATAGATTACTTATGTGGACATATGTTAAAGAAGATGATAAGTATTATCTTCGATATATTTATGAGGGGTATGATTATAATAATTTAAAACTTCCAACAAATCCAGCATATACATATATTGATCCGACTGTTGATAATGGGTTGTCATCTGATAAAGTTGATCATCAGGATATAATTAATCCTGAAACCAATGAGACTAAAACATATTTTAATTCGCCAAAGGGTCATTGCGCAATTACAATTGATTCAAATGGACATATTATGGGAGATAATGGTAAGTATCTTTCAGTAAGTGATAATAGGATCGTTGGCAATAGTTCAGATGGCAATAATGTTGTTTTCAAATTGGCAGAAGCCACAGAGCTTCAAGATTATTATTCGTACAAGGATGATATTTTGGGTGGAGACACATCTTATGGTCCTCTTATGGCTGCAAATCATCAGGTCAATCACATAGATATTTCTATTGATGATACCGTCACGGCAAATATTCCATTAGCGTATGGTACATATTACTATAAGGATGCAAATGATGAATGGCAGGAATTAGTTATAACGTCTGATACTAATATTCAGGTGACGCAAAAACTTAATGTTACGCAGGATACATTGAGAAATGCTACACTTATAGCTAAAGATGTTGATGGAAATGTGCTTGATAATGCTTATGTTATTACAGGGTATTCCTCTAATTCGGCAGATGATTTTGACAATACAGTTCAAGTAAGAATGGAGGGCGTTTTTAAAGTTTCCACTGCACCGGTCATTACACCTGAGTGGATGGCTAATACTTTTACTGATAACAATGGTAATGTATATGATTATCCGACAAAGCGTCGTGAAAAAAAGATTACTTATTCATTGTATTCTATTCAGCATGATGTTGAATTCAAATACATTTCAGATGAGTATGGACAATTGTATGATGTTAATAGAAACCCTTTATCTATTACAACAGATGTAAAGTTAAAAAAAGAAAATTTTGGATATTTTGAAGATGGTAATACATGTCCTGGTTTAAGTGCGGATGATCGTAATAAAGGTGTTATTCCTCGAGCCGGATTATCAGGGATGGATTTCACACTTTCCGGTGATACGAATATTGAGCTGGATCTCAGACCTGTGGCTATAGAGATAACCAATGATTTCCGCGCTCCTGATGGGACTATCATTAAGCCTGATAAATCATATGATATACCGTTCACTGTAAAGCAGAAAACACAAAATACAGATCAGGCATCTGTTATTGGAAAAAATATTGGTTCGTTTAGTGAGGAAATAAATGTATCGGATTATGAGGATAATGAGCATACAGTAAATTCAACAGTAGATAAAACAGGAACAGGACTCGTAAACGATTATAATGTTGATCGCGGAATGGTCTATGTTGAAGAAGACTATGATTCTGTTCCGAAAACAATTGTGGACACGGATGGAAATACATGGATCTACAGGCGTTCTTATATTGAAACAGAGTATGTATACAGAAATGTTGATAATAACGATAAATATCATGTAGGAAAAGAGACAAGTACTGAAAACAGCAAGTCGAACCCGGAGGTTCTTGGAAATTATAGTTATTTCGGGGAAGATGGCAATGAAGTTGATGCCTTCAACAGATTCCTTGAATTCTATTCTCACAATATCTATGACAAAGTCATCCCGCCTACCAAAGAAGAAGTTAATCCTTATGAAGGAAATGGTGAACTTGGCGGAGTTAAGGTTGGCGATGAAATAGAGTATATGATCACATATACAAACTATGCGTCAACTGATGAGACGGTTACTATTACTGATGCTCTCGACAAGAATGTTGAGTTTGT
>DOVL01000022.1 GCA_003520105.1 Lachnospiraceae bacterium
GATATCAACGAGATCGATCCGTACCACCTTGAGGCTTACGGCGAGACAACAGTTAATTACAACAGAGATATAGAAGTATTTCCTGTTCTGAATGCAATGTTCAAGAAGATCTACGGTGATTCACCTTATAAGTCACCTACAGACATGGGCGTAAATATGGCCGGTAATTGCATCTCTGATGATGCGGTAACAAGAGAAGCCGGAAAGCAGGAGATCATCAGAAGATATTATAAGGAAAGCTGCGCTCTCAGAAAGGGCAGCGGACGTAAGGAGATAGTAAGCAGAATAGAGACTATCATGCAGCAGGCAGGTATAGGACTTGAGAGCCGTAAGTGTGCTACTGCAGCAAATGTCAAGGCTGAGCTTACCGGACTTCCTGCAGCAGCTATCGAGCTGGAGGACGGAACAGTTATCAGCGGTAAGACTACAAACCTTCTTGGTGCATCATCAGCTATGCTTCTGAATGCACTTAAATACCTTGCAGGTCTTGCAGACGAGATCATCCTTCTTGCACCATCGGTTATCGAGCCGATTCAGCATCTGAAGGTGCATCATCTCGGTGATCATAACCCTCTCATGCATATCAATGAGGTGCTTATCGCACTTACGATGTGCGCAGAGAATGATGAAAATGCACGTCTTGCTCTTGCACAGCTGGACAAGCTCCGCGGATGCGAGGCACATTCATCGGTTATTCTTTCGGGAATAGATGAAAATGTATTTTCAAAGCTTGGGGTGTATCTGACCTGCGAGCCGAAGTACCAGACCAACAAAATGTATCATCAGTAATTCTTAGAAATACATATATGATTCGCGTCTACATGCACCTCCTCGGTTGTAGATAAAATACGCCCTCGGAGGTACATGTAGACGCGAATCATTGTAGTCTATGGCTAAAAAAATGACTAACGGATTAGTATTACTATGCATCGTGGATACAAATACCCCTGAAGGCGTATTTTATCTACAACTGAAGGGGTATTTGTATCAGCTATGCAGTTACATATTGCAATAGTAATAAAGAGTTTATGAATAATAGCATTATTTCAGATATAAAACTTAATATTGAGAAAAGATTCATTGGAAAAGAAACTGTGATTAATAACGTCCTTATTGCCTTGCTTGCGGGGGGACATGTTCTTTTGGAGGATGTGCCGGGGGTTGGTAAGACAACTTTTGCGAAGGCACTTGCAAAATCCGTTGATGCGGGCTTCTCGAGAATACAGTTCACACCGGATACGCTTCCTACGGATATAACAGGAACAACGATATATGATGCGGGAAAGGCTGAATTCAGAGTTGTAAAGGGACCTGTATTTAACGAGATCATCCTTGCGGATGAGATCAACAGAACTCCTCCGAAGACGCAGTCGGCACTGCTTGAGGCTATGGAAGAACATCAGGTTACGATAGACGGTACAACCTATCCGCTTCCGGAACTCTTTATGGTAATTGCTACGGAGAATCCGGTTGAGCATATTGGAACCTATGCACTTCCTGAGGCTGAGCTGGACCGTTTCATGATGAAGCTGTCAATAGGTTATCCTAATATGGAAATGCAGATGGAGATGGCGAAGAAATACTTGTCAGGAGAATTTCTTGAGGAGCTGACCGCAGTTGCCTCGGCTGCCGATATTTTGAAACTGCGTGAAGAGGTAACCGGGGTTACCATGACGGATGAGATCATACAATATGCACTTACGATTGTAGATTCATCTCGTAAAAATGATAATCTTGAATATGGTCTGTCTCCGAGGGCGGGACTTGATCTTCTGGCTGCATCAAGGGCAGCGGCGCTTGTTTCCGGAAGGGACTTTGTCATCCCTGAGGATGTGATCGCAATGTCTAAGGTTACACTTCCTCACAGACTTGTACTGACAACCCAGGCGAGGATGAACAAATATACGCCGGATCAGATAATAAATGCTATTATCGAGAAGGTTAAGAGACCTAAATAATGAATACTTCCAACATGAAAAATAATACAGAACATAAAATATTTAACAGGAAAAGGCTGCCATTATATATTTATCTGCTGCTTCTTATTTTGGCGACGGTAAATGTAAGCTTACGCGGAGGAGCCTTTTCTTACATAATGTTTTATGTTCTTTTATTATACCTTCCTGTATCTGCCATATATATTTTATACTCTGCGATAGCGCTTAGCTTTTTCCAGGAGACGGAGCATAAGCTGTTCGAGAAGGCAACTGCCGAGAAATACGGTTTCATGGTCGAAAATACAGGCAGGCTGCCGATTGGCGGACTTAAGTTTTATTATGACGACAAGCTTATGAAGTTCACGGATGACTTCACCGGGGAGAGCTTCAGCCTCTCGTCAAAAGAGAGGAAGGAGATAGATACCTATATTACTGTAAAGTATGCCGGAAGCTATGATGTGGGAATCACTGCTTATTCGGTTCAGGATATGTTTGGCATCATCACCTGGAAGTTCAGGATAAAGCTTCCGGTAAGGATAAGTGTTCTTCCTTTTATCAAAACACTTTCCGATGATGAGATACGGAAGTTGAATGAACTTAAGAAGGGCGGGAATCGTTTCAGTATCAATACACCTGAGGAAAATCTCGGAAATAATATCAGAAAATATATCCCGGGCGACAGACTTTCTGATGTGCACTGGAAGAATTATGCAAGAACCGGTGAGATGTATGTCAGAACCCCGGAAAAGCAGGAAATCGATATACTCTGTATAGCGGCCGTCACTGAAGCTTTGGACGGTTCAATTGAAATGATGGAGAAGAGAGACAGCTTTCTCGAATATCTGGTTTCTGTGGGGAACTATTTCGGAATGAATAAAAAGCCGTTTGTTTTGTATTATTACAATGCCGGTGTTCAGTCGTATCTGATAGACAGTCCGGTCAGTTTCAGAGAGTTTTACAGTAATGTGCCTGACCGGGTCGGTCAGAAGACTGCAGCAGGTCATGAGAAGGAAATACTCGAAGTGGCTTCGAACAGCTTTACAAGTATTATTCTCTTTTTAGAAGACGGATGTGTATTTAAGGAAGCCTATGATGATCAACAGTAACAAAACTGAAGAAAGTGCAGCGTCGGAGAAGATCGTTTCTTTACTGCCGGGAGGGATCATTACATTCTTCCTGGGATTTTTCATGCTCAAAAGTCTGGG
>DOVL01000226.1 GCA_003520105.1 Lachnospiraceae bacterium
AAGGCCGCAAAGGAGCAGAATATCGCAGATGCGATCCTTGTCGGAGATGAAGATGCGATCAGAAATATCGCAGCAGAGATCGGTATGGATCTTACAGGTTATGAGATAATCGATGTAAAGGACAAGATCGAAGCAGCACGCACAGCCGTTAAGCTTGTGCATGACGGTAAGGCTGATATGTATATGAAGGGACTTATCGATACCAAGGATTTCCTTAAGAGCGTGCTCGATAAGGAAGTTGGTCTCAGAACAGGCAAGCCGCTTTCACATGTATGTGTATTTGAGCTTGAGGGAGCAGAGAAGCTTCTCTTCCTTACAGACGTTGCATTTATGACATATCCTACACTTGAGGATAAGGTTAGTATCATCAAAAATACAGTTGAGATCTGTAATGCAGTAGGTATCGAGAATCCTAAGGTGGCTCCTCTTGCAGCAGTAGAGGTTGTAAATCCTAAGATGCCTGTAACCGTTGAGGCTGCTGAGCTTACAAGAATGAATGAAGAAGGCGAGATAACAGGATGCATAGTTGACGGACCTCTTTCACTTGACCTTGCTACATGCCCGGAGGCAGCTCAGCATAAGGGTGCTACAGGACGTAAGATCGTAGGTGACGCAGACGTTCTTCTCTTCCCTGATATCCACGCAGGAAATATTACTTATAAGGCTCTTGTTCATTTTGCAAAGGGCAGAAACGGAAACCTTATAACAGGTACGGCAGCACCGGTTATCCTTACTTCAAGATCTGATTCATTTGAGGTTAAGGTTAACTCACTTGCACTTGGTGCACTTGTTGCAGATTCACTTAAAAAGAACGCAGCAAATTAGTGATCCTTCCCGTTTGAGGGGCAAAGCAGCAGTAATCGTAAATATATTTGTTATCAGCATGGAGGCATAAAATGGCAATCAAGTCACTTATCATTAACCCGGGTTCAACATCAACAAAGCTTGGTGTATTTGAAGATGAGACACTTTTAATGGACGAGACTCTTCGTCATTCAACAGAGGAGATCGCACAGTACCCAAATATCATTGCACAGAAAGATTTTCGTAAGAATATCATCCTTGATTTCCTCAAGGAGAAGAACATCGATGTAAATACATTTGATGTTATCGTAGGACGTGGCGGTATCGTTAAGCCTATTCCGGGTGGAACATATGAAGTAACCGATGCGCTTATCAAGGATCTTACAGAGGCTAAGCGTGGTGAGCATGCATCAAATCTCGGTGGTATCATCGCAAGAGAAATAGCTGATTCAATCGGCGTAAAAGCGTTCATCGTTGATCCTGTTGCAGTAGATGAGCTTGTTCCGGTTGCACGTATTTCAGGTATTCCTGAAATTGAGAGAGGATCGATCGATCATCCTCTTAACCAGAAGGCTATGGGAAGACGTTATGCTAAGGAAGTCGGTAAGAAGTATGAGGATTTGAATCTCATCATCGTTCACCTTGGCGGCGGAACATCATGCGGATGCCATGATCATGGTAAGATGGTTGATGTATTTGCAGCATTCAACGGCGACGGTGCATTTTCACCTGAGAGAGCAAATGCGGTTCCTCCGCTTTCACTTGTTGAGATGTGCTTCTCAGGAAAATACACACAGGCTGAGATGAAGAAGAAGATCATCGGTAACGGTGGTTTCAATGCATATCTCGGAACAAATGATGCACGAGAGATCATGAAGCGTATCGATGAGGGAGATGAGAAGGCTAAGCTTGTTATGAACGCATTTATCTATCAGCTTTCAAAGAACATCGGCGCTATGGCAGCTGTTCTTAAGGGAAAGGTTGATCAGATCATTATAACAGGCGGTATAGCTTATAATAAGAGAATCACAGACAAAATAAACGAATATGTTGGTTTCATCGCTCCTGTAACAGTTTACGCAGGTGAAGATGAGCTTCTTGCGCTTGCCCAGGGAGCACTCAGAGTGCTTAACGGCGAGGAGGAAGCCAAGGAATACTAATTAAGAGGTGTAAGATTTATGGCAGATGAGAAAAATGTTGTAAATGATGCTGCAGAAGCAGCTACTGATAATCTGAAGAAAACACCTGAGTATTCAGATGCAGTAAAAGCCGGTATGCAGAATGCGGCGAACATACAGAATGCTGCCGGAAGTACATACAATGGGATTACCGGGTCGCCGGAGCAGGGTGCACGTATGAACCCTTTCGACAATATGCAGACTCAAAATCCGTACACACAGGGCAATCCATATGATAATATGCAGAATATGGCAGCACAGGGCACACCTATGAACCCATACGACAATATGCAGGCTATGGCTGGTGATAATCCGTATTATCAGGGAACACCGGAGACTCCGGAGGGCGGAAAGCCAGCCAAGAAGAAGATGTCCAAGGGTAAGAAGATCGGTATTATCAGTGGTATCGTTGCTTTTGTTGCAATCCTTACGGTTTGCGGATTCATATTTATTCCTAAGCTTTTCAAGCCTAAGAAAGAAACCATCGTCAAGGCTGTTAAAGCTTCAGGAACAAGCATCATTGAAGAAAATACCATTGTAAGAGATTTCGGACTTGTCGAGATGGGCGAGAGTATCAAGAATAACGGCGGAAAAGTTGTCGTTAAGGCGAGAAATCCTAAGAATGTCGACGATAAAATTGATGTTGAGTTAGATTTCGACACGGTAAAACAAGAAGCATCCGTATTATTTGATATAGCTGATAATAATGAGAAGGCGAGTGGAAAAGCTTACGCAAATAGGGAAAAGGCTTATTTTACAGCTGATGACCTGATGACAGGCTATTATTATATCGATTTAGCTACAGCTGCTTCTGATTATATCAATTCGTATTTTGCAGAGGAGTGCGGTTCATCTTATAATGGATGGAATGGCGGTTTCCTGGACAGTTTTATTGATCTTGATGAAGCCGGAGCTATCTCAAAGGAGCAGCTTGCGCAGCTTAAGGAAATATTTACCAGGCTTAAGGACAGCATAGATTATTCAAAAGACGGAAGTAAGAAGCTTTCACTTGGCGGAAACAGCTACGATGCAACCAAATATGTACTGACTATTCCTAAGAAGGAACTTCAGAATGCCATCTCTGATGGATTTGATGTTATCATGAATTCAGCTGTTGCCGGAAGTTCAAACGGCGAATACTATGCCGCAATGATAAGTTCATATATTTCAACCATTGTCAGCAAGGATGTTAAGATCAATCTTTATGTTTATGATGACAAGGTTATTGCCATGGAAACAGGCTATGAAATCGATGTGATCGGAAATAAGGCAAGCATCGATGTTAAGGCTCAGTTTGAGGGTAAGGACAATCTCTTCTCTGCATTCGACGGAAGTGTTAAGATTACTGTTGATAACCGTACGATGGAATACGTCATCAAATATGACAGCTATGATACAGCTACCGGTTCTGAAATGGTTGCAGAATTCATGCAGATCGAAGATGGTGATGTTAATCAGCAGATCGAGTGCATAATAAATTATAACAAAGAGACTTCTGATATAGTTATAACAACAAAATATCCTCTCAGTGGCGATTATTTCAATTCTTTTTCAGGTAAGGTTCTTTCGCTTGAGAAGGGTAAGAAGCTTGAAATACAGTTTGATACGCTTACTGATAATTCACCATACAACTATTATGGTGCGACTACTCAGAAGGATGGCGTGAATTATACTGATATTGATGTGTTTATAGGTCTCTACTCAGATTATACTATTGAGAAGGTTCCTTCAGATGCTAAGCTTGTAAACTTCTTCACAGACTCAGAGTCAGAGTTCAAGAGTATCATGACTCAGGAGATGCAGAACAAGTTTGATGAGTGGCTCAATCCTGTTGTTTATGAATGGGAAGAAGGCTGGGATTATGGTCCGGAACCGGAAAATGAGCGAGATGAAGAAACTCAGGAAACAGATACAACTGAGGCCGGTACGACTGAGTCTACCACAGCCGCACCAACAACCGAGAAGTAGTGATATTTCTGTGCGATAGTCGTGATAACGTGAAATCGGAAATACAAAGATGCTTTGATAATGTGATACAGGACGAATAAAGAGGCAGGACATGAGCAGACTGAATGTAAATGTCAAAAACTGCATATTTAGAGACAATGATCCGAAGATCTGTGTTCCGCTTGTCGGACGTACTGAGGACGAGCTTTTTTCTCACGCCGAGGCAATCCTTGAGGAAGCAGAGAGACTCGAAGCAACCTATCCGGGCAGGAAGCTGGATGTAATTGAATTCAGAGCTGACTACTATGATGACGTTGCTGACAGAGAGAAGCTAACATCACTTATGAACAGACTTAGAAATGTTTTTCCGGGAAGACTGCTCCTGTTCACCTACAGAAGCGAGGAAGAAGGCGGCGAACTTCGCCATGACAGAGCTGAAAATCTTCTCGACGAGATATGGGAATGGGTTATAGCAGGAAAGCTTGCAGACCTTATCGATATCGAGTTAAAATCCGGAAATTACAGAGTTGCCCGTACGGCAGCAAAGGCTCATGAAGCCGGAATGTTTGTTATCATGTCTAATCATAATTTTGAGAAGACACCTCATGATGACGAAATACTTGAGATGTTCAGAGAAATGGAGATACTTGGTGCAGATATCCTTAAGATTGCAGCAACACCGAAGGTCAAATTCGATGTGCAGCGGCTGATGGATCTCACAAAAGATATCACGAGTGGAAGGAAAGGCTCTGATTATCTTGAACATCCGGTGATCACGATATCAATGGGCAGCGACGGTGCGATATCCAGAACAAGCGGAAGGGAGACCGGAAGTGCGATGACATTTGCGATGGTCGGCAGCGGTTCGGCTCCGGGTCAGCTGAGTCTGGAGGATATATTTTCCAAACTGAGCGAACAATAAGAGATTATAACACACTGCTCCGATTGAGGGTGTTTCAGGGGCGGATTACAAGGAGATATTTTAAACAATGGTTAATTTTAAGATAGGAATACTTGGAACAGGATGCATAGCTGAGAAGGTTGCGGATACGATCGCAAAGCTTGATTCATTTGAGGTGTATGCGGTTGCATCACGTGATGCTGAGAAGGCAGCTGCTTTCGCAGAGAAGTTTGAGATAAAGAAGAGCTATGGTTCTTATGAAGAGCTTGTACAGGACAGCGAGGTTGAGCTGGTTTATGTTGC
>DOVL01000133.1 GCA_003520105.1 Lachnospiraceae bacterium
ACATATGCCTCCGAAGGCGTATTTTATCTACAACTGAGGAGGCATATGTTTGTGAATTGCGTGGTTAATGATGAAAAATCTGTATATAGCGGAAAAACCCAGCGTTGCGCAGGAGTTTGCCAAAGCACTGGGTATAAAGAAGAGTGCATCGAACGGCTATATCGAAGAGGGCGACACCATCGTAACCTGGTGTGTCGGTCACCTCGTAAATATGAGCTACCCCGATGCCTATGATGAAAAATATAAAAAATGGTCGATGGACACCATCCCGTTTATTCCTGAAGTTTATAAATACGACGTTATTCCGGCAGCCGGCAGACAGTATAAGATTGTCAGCGGGCTGCTGAATCGTGAAGACGTCGGCACTATCTATGTCTGCACAGACTCCGGACGTGAAGGAGAATACATCTACAGGCTTGTTGATATGCAGGCAGGAGTAAGTGACAAGAAGGATAAACGAAGGGTATGGATAGATTCTCAGACCGAGGAGGAGATCCTTCGCGGGATCCGTGAAGCGAAGCCTCTGTCGGAATATGATAACCTCAGTACTGCAGCCTACCTTCGTGCGAAGGAGGACTACCTGATGGGTATCAATTTTTCGCGTGCACTGACACTGAAATATTCTTATGCGGTGAAACAGTACCTCGGAATAGATAAATGTGTTATCGCAGTCGGGCGTGTAATGACCTGCGTTCTGGGCATGATAGTAAGAAGGGAACGCGAGATCAGAGAGTTCGTTCCGACTCCGTTCTACCGTATTATCGCAAATGTTGGAAACGAAAAGGTTTCCTTCGAGGCAGAGTGGCGAAGCGAGAAGGATACAAAGTATTTTGAAAGCCCACTTCTCTACAAGGAAAACGGCTTCAGAAAACGTGAGGATGCGGAGAAGCTTATCGAGGAACTGTCTCAGCCTGAACCGGTTACGATGACCTGCGAGAAGGTTGAGAAGAAGACAGAGAAGAAGAATCCTCCGATGCTTTACAACCTTGCCGAGCTTCAGAATGACTGCTCGAGGATATATAAGATAAGCCCTGCGGAAACGCTTGAAACCGTTCAGGAGCTTTACGAGAAGAAGCTTGTGACTTATCCGAGAACTGATGCGAGAGTGCTTTCGACCGCTGTTTCCAAGGAGATAGATAAGAATATCGGCGGTCTCAGAAATTATGCTCCACTCGGCGCATATGCCGACCATATTCTTAAGCAGGGCGGCTACAAAAATATAGCCAAATCGAAATATGTTAATGATAAACAGATTACCGACCACTATGCGATCATACCTACCGGACAGGGCTTTTCGGCTCTTTCGTCTCTGAGTGGTGTTAAGAAGGGAATTTACGATCTTATCGTAAGAAGATTTCTCTCAATCTTCTTCCCGCCGGCCGAATACGAGAAGTATTCGGTGAAGCTTGACCGAAACGGAGAGAAGTTCTTCGCAAGCACGAAGATCCTTTCTAAGCCGGGATATCTTATGATAGCTGACAGACGCTTCGGACAGAAGCAGGAGGACGCTGCAGGCAAGAGGGCCGGAGAGGAAGATAAGGCAGGAGATAAGCCGGATGAGGAAGCAAAGAGCGGTGATCAGGACACAAGCCAGGTTGCAAACAGCGAGGAATTCATCGAGCTTGTAAAGAGTCTGAAAAAGGGCGCGGTTCTTAACTGCAACGGCTTCACGATCAAAGAGGGAGAGACAACTCCTCCGAAACGTTACAGCTCCGGAACACTTATACTTGCAATGGAAAATGCCGGTCAGTTCATCGAGGATGAGGATCTCAGAGCCCAGATCAAGGGCAGCGGTATCGGAACCTCTGCAACCAGAGATTCCATAATCACAAAGCTTGTGAATAATAAATACATCTCCCTCAACAAGAAGACTCAGATAGTAACACCGACCTTCCTGGGTGAGATTATAAATGATGTCGTTTTATATTCCATCAACGGACTTCTCAGAGCGGATCTTACCGCAAGCTGGGAGAAAGGACTCGATATGGTTGCTTCGGGAACCATCAGTGAGAAGGAATACAGCGACAAGATGTGCGACTATGTCAGAAAATATACTGAATTCGTTAAGGGCATAACGAATCAGAATAATATGAGATTTATTTTTGACAAAACCGCACCGTACTACAAATCTTCCAAGAAGTACTGATAATGTGATCAGTTTAGGGAACAAAAGAAAAAGTGATGTTAATGATATAAATATAATCTAATACAAGCAAAAGTGAAGGGAGGAATAAGATATGTCAGAACATAGAGATTTATTAACGATCAGGAGGTTATACGATCTTACTCATACAGACGCGAGACCGCTTCTGGAGCAGTATACTTATCCGTGGGAGGTCCTTCATTCAATCGGCGAGTTCATCAAGCAGCTCGGCAAGAAGATTGACGAGGAATGTCCGGATGAATACGTCAAGAGGGGCGATTCTGTGTGGATCCACAAGACTGCCGTAGTCTGGGACAGCGCATATTTTGGCGCAAATATCATTATAGGTGCGGGAACCGAGGTTAGACAGTGCGCATTCCTTCGAGGCAATGCACTTGTAGGCAAGAACTGCGTTGTCGGCAACTCAACCGAACTGAAGAACGTCATCCTCTTCGATAATGTTCAGGTTCCGCATTACAATTATGTCGGTGATTCGGTGCTTGGCTATAAGTCTCACATGGGAGCAGGCTCGATCACTTCAAATGTTAAGTCTGACAAGACTCTTGTAGTTGTTAAGGGCTATGATGAATACAGTGATATTCATTTCGAAACCGGCCTCAAGAAGTTTGGTGCGATGATAGGCGATAAGGTTGAAATCGGCTGCAACAGTGTTCTCAATCCGGGTACCGTTATCGGTCGTCATACCAATGTATATCCGCTCTCTCCGATCAGAGGCTTCATCCCGGAGAAGAGCATCGTGAAGACCGGAAATGTAATAATTACCAAGTCGGAATAAAGAAGGTTTGAACAAATTTAGGTTACATAATTGTGGTAAATATCAATGGAATTATACACCACTTTTGTGCTATAATCTAACCAGTAGAATTGCGCCCTAAAATAGGGCGCAAGTGTTAACTGTAAGTTGTGGGGTGAGCTTATGGGAATACTGGCTAAAAGTACAATTTATGACAGTTATTCGCCTGTTGGGGATATCGTAGTTATCGCCATGTGCTTTGTTATGCTCGTTCTGGCATACACATCTTTCGTTAGCAAGAATAAAACGTTTCTGAAGTATAATATCATTGTTGCACTTCTTTTCGTGGCATCGCTCGCGGATATTGCATTTAATTACAAGCTGTCCGAAGTTAATTCTGCCAAGGGACATACCATTGTTTATGTTCTGAATTTTCTCTATCATTTTACCCTTTATACAAGCTTATACATGTATGTGCTTTATATAATCGATGTACAGCGCCTTGAGATCAGCAAGAAGCGACCTATTATCATTGTGTCTACATCTCTTCTTGCTGTCATCAGTGTGCTTGAGGTTCTGGGAATTACCAGAGAAACAGGCTTCCATATTGATGAAAACGGAGCGGCGTCGAGAGGTAAGGACATATTTCCGATAGGATATATAGCCTTTGTAGCTATCATTGTATTTCTCATGGTCGTTTTCAGAAACAGACTTTTCAGACAGGTTATGAGAGGCTTCTACGGAACCATGCTTATATCCTTCATAATCATCGCCATACAGTATAAGAGTAATCAGGGATCCTTTACTGTGGCAACCTTCCTGTTTCCGGCGGTTGCGATGCTCTACATCGTTCATTCCAATCCTTACAACATCGAGCTTGGCGCTATCAGTATTAGAGCCATGGAGGATATGGTCAGATACAGTTACGAGAAGAGGAAGACGCTTATATTCATGAGTCTCTATCTGAGAGAATACGATGAGGAAAATAAGCCTTTTACGAATGAGCTTCAGAAGGCCATAAGAAGGTTTGCCAGCGAGTTCTTCAAGGGAGCTGCGCTCTTCCAGGTTAGTAACGGTCATATGGTCCTTCTTGCGGATAAAGCCCAGAATGGTGATTTCGAAAACAAGATCAACAGGATGCTCAACGAGTTTGATGTTGAATATCAGAAGCTGAAACTTGATTTTAAGATCGTTTTCGGCGAGACTGTTGATGAGATAAGCAGAAATAATGAATATGTAGCTTTTATCAGACACGTGCATAATCATATGAATATGAACGAGAAGCATCTCGTTACCATAGAGGATATCGAGCTCTTCAATAAATACGAGTACATCCTCAAGGAACTCGCGGATATCTACCGAGGCGGAGACCTCAGAGATCCGAGAGTACTCGCGTATTGCCAGCCTGTATTTAATGTTAAGACAGGTAGATATGATACGGCCGAGGCTCTGATGAGACTTAAACTTCCTGATACCGGACTTGTATTTCCGGATCAGTTCATTCCGCTTGCCGAGCAGAATGGATACATCCACATGCTTACGAAGATCATCCTCCAGAAGACCTGCGACGAGATCAGATATCTCCTGAAGGAGGGTTATGAGGTTAATCGTATTTCTGTAAATGTATCCGTTCTTGAACTCTGGGATGATAATTTCTGCAGCGATATCTTCGAGATAATTGACGGAAGCGATATACCGAACGAGAAGATTGCGATCGAGATCACCGAGTCCCAGACTGATAAGGATTTCGATATCATGAAGAACAGGATCGATGTTCTTAAAGAGAAGGGCATCAAGTTCTACCTCGACGACTTCGGAACCGGTTATTCAAATATGGAGAGAATTATGGAGCTTCCGTTCGACATCATCAAGTTCGACCGTTCGCTTGTTATGGCGAGTGATACGGACAGCAAGTCAGAGATGATGGTCGGGGGTCTCGCAAATATGTTTGCAGACATGAATTACTCAGTGCTCTATGAAGGCGTTGAAAATGAAGGTGATGAGAAGAGATGTATCAATATGGCGGCATCTTACCTCCAGGGCTATAAGTATTCAAGGCCGATTCCTATCATGGAACTGAAGAACTTCTTCTCGAAGGTTGAGGAGAGCGCATAGTGATATCAGAAGTAATAACAGAATAGTATTATAATAACTTCGGCTTCCTGCAGTAGGGGTGCAGGGAGCCGTTGAATAGATTAAGGGGATCAAATGTCTAAGAAGGTTATCAGTAAGAAACAGATTTATAAAGAAATTAAAAGGAAGAGAATAATCGGTCCGGTTATTTTCTTCATTCTTGCCATGGCGGTGGCGACTCTCGGTATCATTTATGCCACTGATCAATTCATTGATTATATTCTCAATAACAAGGTGACAACAGAATATGAAGCGGCATCTGTAATGGCTGATATTTACAGATCTACTGATGATAAGGATGAGGCGTTTATATTGATGAATCGTTTCAACCGTGATTTTTACGTGGTCGATAAGAACGGTGAGATGGTATGCCACAGAGGTGAGCTGACTGCGGACACAACTCCTTATACTGTTAATATATCCGCTTTCAGAAATAAGCTGGAGGTTACGGCTTATAAGGATAGAGAGATTAACGTCATTTATCCGGAGAAAGGCAGGAAGAACAAGGCAGGAACTCTGGAGTTCAGTCTGAAAAGATTTGTAAAGTTTGTCAATGATGAATCAGATAAACTTGAGGATCAGGGTCTGGAACTCGATATTGATGCTGAGGGAAATCAGTTCTTCGTAGGCTATGAGGATGAAGATTTTGATATACTGAACCTTCCGATATGGCTGGCAGTGGAAGAGGAAGGACAGGATACCGTAGTTGTTAAGGCTCTCGTACGTATCAACGAACAGGATCTTATTATATTTGTTGTAATAATGGCTATAATCACAGTAGTGATCCTGGTTGTGATCATATCTGTATTCAGCAGAACGATAAGCGGTATTCATCGCCAGAGAAAGGTTACGAATTATTTCTTCACGGATACGGTTACCGGTGGAAGAAACTGGACATGGTTCCTTATCAGAGGCGAGCAGCTTTTGGCGAAGAGGAGCAGCTCGAAGATGAGCTTTGCAGTAGTTAATCTTGAGATGATGAACTATCAGAATTATTGTCTGTGTCATTCAGTTCCTGAGGGTGAGAAGCTTCTCGGAAAGGTTCATGAAGAGATATTTAAGACTGTAGGTAAAAAGGAACTGTGTGCTCACGGCGGCGGTTCAAACTTCGGAATGATCCTTGAATACACCGGCAGAGATGAGATTAAGCAGAGACTTGAGGAACTTATCGGTAAGCTTCAGAAACTGGACAATGCTCATAAGTTTAACTTCCGTGCAGGTGTAAATATACTCGAGACCAAAACTGACGAATCCGGCAAGGCTATCAGAAGGAAGGATATCATCGTTGAGGATGAATATATCAATGCCTGCGCTGCAACAGCTTCGCTTTCCGGCAACGACGAGTCATGCGTTGCATTCTTCAATGACAAGCTTATCGAAGAAGAGAAGTGGAAGGACAGTGTGCAGGAACTTCAGGAGAAGGCTGTACGAAACGAAGAGTTCCTTGTATATTATCAGCCGAAATATGATCCGAGGACTAATAAGCTTACCGGAGCGGAGGCACTTATCAGATGGCAGTCGCCGGAGCTTGGCTTTGTGAGCCCGGGTAAGTTCATACCTATCTTTGAGAAGAATGGATTTATTACAAATATAGATCATTACATGATAAGTCATGTTGCAAGAGACCAGAAGGCGTGGCTGGACAAGGGTTATAAATGCGTTCCGGTTTCAGTCAATGTTTCAAGAGCTCATTTCGTGGAGGATGACCTGGCCGAGCAGATAAGAGATATGGTTGATGCAGCCGGTACTCCTCATAAATACATTGAAATAGAGCTTACAGAGAGCGCTTTCTTCGATGACAAGAAGGCTATGATAAATACGATCAACAAGCTGAAATCCTACGGCTTTGCTGTTTCAATGGATGATTTCGGTTCGGGTTATTCATCACTTAATTCATTGAAGGATATGCCGCTGGATGTGCTTAAGCT
>DOVL01000254.1 GCA_003520105.1 Lachnospiraceae bacterium
AAAGGGGGTGTGCCAGATTGGCAAAGTCAGAAGGATTTGACTTGCTTGTTTTTTCTGCCTCGCTTAATTATAATTATAGTAAACGACATAAATAATTGTGCTTGAAGCCGATATGCTGATGCAGTATACTTGTGGCAGGAGGTGAAGAGCCTATGCCTACACGAGTATATAAGACCAATAAGGATCAGCTTCTAGCTGAAGGAAGATTGTAAGCAAAATCGTCCAGTATGGTATCCTCTATGATATCTTTTTCATCTTGAGACAAATTGTTGCAAATAATGTTCAAAACAACGGGACAATCCGGTGGTGTCATATCCGTGATAACTTTTACATAATCCTCAAATTCAGGGTTCAGGCTCTCACATCCCTTCACGCTGTATGAACATATCACATCGTAATATTCGGAAATCTGGCAGAGAATCGTTGCAATCCCCTTCCGGACAAAATCCCGCTTTATACGGTAATCAAGGTGTCCCTTTCTTGATTCAAACAATTTCGTAATTTTACGTCTAATAAAAGTACCTCTCATAGTGATCAATGCTTTTCATGCTTCATATGTTCCGCAGCAATCGAGACATCATCTCCGGTAATAATCACGACATTGGGCTTTTTGCCCTGTACCTGCGCCATGGCTTTTTCATAGCGGTCTATAAAGAATTCAATGCTGTCTCTCATCCAGATTAATGCGGAGTGTTCATCACTTTCCGCTACAACAAGGCGCCCCTCTGTCATCGCGGTCGCATCAGCATGGCTAATCTTATTGCGAACATCTCCGACATGATAATAAGCAAACAGAATATCCTGCAATGCTTCAAGACTGTCACAGGCGGTAAAGCCGGTGATCAGTGAAGGATCGCTGTTTTCAACGGATTGCGTTCTCAAGGCAGCATATACTCGCTGCGGATCCTCACCTTTGCCACCTTTGCCCCTGGTTCCAGAGCGGTTATATGTCTTGATGAAATAGTGGTCAATACTATCCATCTTATAGTATTCATAAGGCTTCAACGAAAGGCGTTGCTGTGCAAACAGTCGCGTGACATTATCCGTTTTTTCCTCGTCATCACAATAATAGAATATTCCGGAGCTAACCAAATTCTCTGGAGCGTTTGACTCGATTAGCGTCAGGGTCTGCTGATAAAACTGATGCCTGTAGGCCCACTTCACCAGATCTATAAATGGTATCCTTTCATTTCCCTCCAGAAGCGCGCCATAGTCCTCACGGATGCTTTCTGAAATAATGCTAAAGTACATACCATAATGCCCGGAAGCCCGCCAAAATTCTTCACTCTTAAATAATTCCCGTAGCCTTAGAATGCCGTGCTCCACCAGTGGTATGTTGCACATGGAAAGTCCAACATCCACACTACGCATGGCGTAAACCATACCGGAAATATACTCATTTTGTTCTCCGCTCTTTTTCCAGATGTCCACAATCATGTCAGCTTTGCCATAATTCAGGAAAGATCGGATTGCATGGAATAACCCTGTGAAGCCAAACCCTTCGGTATCATCCCGAATAATGCCGCTCATTTGCTGGGGAGTGTTGCGAATCGTAAATAACTTCTTTAAATGAGTTTTGCTTCCCGGCATAGTGACCAGAATATCAAGCATATTCATGACAAAAAACGTGTCTGCAGCATCATCACTGTTAAGTGAAACATACAAATTGATTTCTTCCTGCTCCTTGGTAATTGCCTTTTCCGTAGCCATCATGCTGTTGATCCACTGATCACTGTCCTGCATCTCGGCTTCCGTTATGAACCGGATACAGACGTCCTCATTTATGGGCAGAAGTTCCAGCTTTGCTGAAGGTTTCAGCTCTGCGTATAGATAGCTCTTTACCCACCGTCTGCAGGGGTTCTGATTGTCACAAAGCTCAGGACAGGCTTTAAAGAGTGCAGACCAAAAGCTCTCACGGACCTCATCGCTTTGAACAAGAGCATCAAACAAACGATTGAATTTTACATTCTTAAGTGCAGGATTCCCCTCATGAAATTCCCGTATAAAGCTGATCAGCTTCTGCTTCACATCATCTGGAAGAGATATGTTATCTTCCTCCTTGTCCGGAGGAAGTTCATCAGCATATTTCGCAATTTGGTACTGAAGCAGAGCGTATGAAGAAAGCGATGCTTTGTCCTTGGAATACAAATTGCTTCCGTATCCTAAGTTTACAGAATTCAATTCATCCCCTGCATTAAAACTGCCTGTTCCACCGATAACGATGATCTCATCGATGTCGTACCTGGACAGGACAACCTTTATTCCGGCCTCTGCATCAAGAAGTGCGTCACAGTAATCAAAACCGAATTCCTTCCGAATGGAGAAGTATCGTGTTGGTAGATCAGTTTCCGTGGGACATAGAGAAGTCAAAAGAATGTTACGTGTCATAGATTCTCTCCTACAATAAAAGACCTGTCGTAACGTTTTTCATGAACCGCCCGGATAATGCCGATGATACCCGCAACAAAAAAAGTATTATTATAAAATACCCAGCAGTCACAAAGGTCATGAGTGGCGTAGCAGCAAGGGAGATTCCGCCAATGATCATCAAGGTTCCAATGAGTACGATTAAGGTATAGATTGACATAGTGATTTCCTCCTTCAGTAACGTCTCCATTCATTTTTCATCAAAGCTTCTAAGATAACGTAATTTCATTGCACTCTTTTTCTCCAGCAGCAAATAGGTCTGATAGTCACAGTCAGTACATTCCATGCAGGTAATAGCTATTAAAACCTTTTTATTCAACTTATTCTTGTTGATGTTCATAGCTGGTTCCCTAGAAGTTATGGTCTATCCATCTTTTTTATACGCTTTTTTCCTGCTTCAATCGCATCATTCGGACACACAAGCTTGCACAGGTGGCATCCCACGCATTTGCTTCCGTCGAGCTTTGGTTTACGGTCATCGAATCTGATTGCCTGATGCCCTCCGTCATTACAGGAGATAACACATCTTCCACAGCCATTACATTTTTTCAGATTAAATGCAGGGAAAAGAACTGTGTCTCTCTCCAGTACATCAGTTGTATCACTTACGCTGTCAAGACCTGCACCAATAACGTCTTTTACAGATTTTATTCCCATTTGTACAAGGTAATAATTCAGTCCTTCCTTCAGTTCATCTATTATCCTGTATCCATATTGCATTACAGCAGTCGTTATCTGTATTGAGCCAGCCCCCATAAGGATAAACTCAAGAGCATCCCTCCAGGTTTCGATTCCGCCCATTCCGCTTATATGCATTCCTTTAAGTGTTGGATTCTGGCCAATTTCAGCAATAAATCTGAGTGCTATGGGTTTTACGGCATTTCCGCTGTAACCACCAACTGCAGACTTTCCCTTTACTGCAGGTGCCGAAACAAATGTATATGGACTTACTCCGACAATGCTTTTTATGGTATTGATCGCAGCTATCCCATCCGCACCGCCACGTAGTGCTGCCTCTGCAGCAGGACTCATTGTGGCAACGTTAGGTGTAAGCTTCGCTAGAACCGGAATAGTCGTACTTCTTTTAGCTGCCCTGGTAAACCTCTCAACCAGTTCAGGTACCTGGCCTATATCTGATCCAAGGCCATCTTCCTGCATGTTTGGGCATGAGAAATTAAGCTCAATTGCATCTGCTCCGTTTTCTTCACAGATCTTAGCTAGTGACTCCCATTCCGCTTCGTCCTGTCCCATAATTGATGCAAGAATGAACTTTGATGGATAATTCTCTTTCAGTTTTCTGAATATCTCCATGTTCTCAGCTACGCTGTGATCTGAAAGCTGCTCGATATTCTTAAAGCCAATTATGCTTCCGTTATCTCCCTTGATTGCAGAATATCTCGGAGAAGCTTCATGAATGTCAAATGAGCAGATTGTCTTAAAAGATATCCCTGCCCAGCCTGCTTCAAAAGCTCTTGCACACATGTCGTAGGTGGATGCAACTACAGATGAAGACAAAAGAAATGGATTTTCAAGCGGTACTCCGCATATATCACACTTAAGCCTATTCTCATCATCCGGTATAGCAACTTCTACCTCAGGTTTTACTTTTTCATATAGGGCAGTCATAAGGCCTTTAATTGGAACACTCCCGCTATTAACACATGCTTTTTCGCATGGTGCACTACAGTCTGCGCAGGCATTTTTCTCAGGAAGTTTCATTGCTGCAACATCCTGATTGTCAAACCAGATTCCAAGTAATGCCCTGGCTGGATCCATAGCCAAACATGCGCTATTGCATGGCGCATCTTTACATAGCGCACAATAAATCATATCGGAACGTTCAATAGCAGGTTTTATCAACATATAATAATCCCTCACCTTTCCTTATATCATTCCTTGCTCCCGATACCGAGTGCTTCATAGGCCGTCCGCTCGTCCGCAGTCAGTTTGACGAAGGTAGATACGTGTTCTCCATCATCATCAGAATAGGTCCATGTAAGCGTATCGTCCTTGTAAGTATAGTTC
>DOVL01000271.1:0-20611 GCA_003520105.1 Lachnospiraceae bacterium
GTGTATCGGTTCCGCCGCCCTGCTGTGTATCGGTTCCGCCGCCCTGCTGGGTGTCTGTTCCGCCACCCTGCTGCGTGTCTGTTCCGCCGCCGCTTCCTGTATTCTGCTCAGTGGTGCTGTCATCCTTCTTCTGTGCAGCATCCTGAGCAGCCTGTCTCATCTTCTCGGCACTGTCCGGATCACCGTCGATCTTCTGCTTAACATCAGCCATATTATCAAGTTTCTCACTTATATCATCCAACTTGAAATCAAGCTTATCCTTAGCCGCATCGTACTCCTCCTGAGTCTCGGCCTTATCAAGTTCCTGCTTTGATGCCTCAAGTGAGTCGATCATATCCTGTATTTTCTTCTTCTCATCATCAGTCAGGCTGTCCTTCAGTTCATCCTTAAGCTTATCAAGCTCTTTCTGCAGGTCATCGATATCGTCCTTCTTGTCATCTATCTTCTGATTAAGGATGTGAAGTTCCTTCGCACGCGCCTTAGTCTTGGAAGGAATAAAGAAGGATGTGATAACCGCTGCGAAAAGGAAGGTAAATACGCAGACCAGCTTCGGAAGGCCTTCTCTCTTAACCTTGATCCTGCTTGCTCCGGCTCTTGCCACCTTTACGGCATCCTTTCTCTGTATTTCATAGATAGCATCGTCCTTATCAAGCCCTTCATAGGCTGTGACTATTCTCTCCCTGAAGCCCGCGCTGTCAATATCAAGCGCAGCCTCACGCTCAGACTTCCTCTTCATGAAGCCCAGAACCAGTCCCACAGCCGCGCCGATCACCATCAGAATGATCGCAACTATGTCCGCATAATAGAAAGGCCATATGAATGAATACACCTCAACTAAAAGCGCCGCAAGCAATCCGGCGGACAGACAGATTATCGTCCACCTGGTTATGCCCACGGCATTCATTTTGTTCTTATGCTTTTTAACAAGATTTCTGATATATTCCTTATCGCTCATTATCTCACCGTCCTTTAAAACACTTCCCGTCAGTGGGAAAAAGCAACTATTTTTCTAAACTCTCTTACCCTTTCTAGGGTTGATCTTGTTCGCTGAAAATACCATAAAGAGTATGGTGATCACGATGTAAATGATCGTTGCCGCAACTATCCATCCATAATTTGCATTTATCTCCATGCTGTCCAGACTCTTCACTATGTTAAATGCAGTATCATTTCCGGCTGCGAGATTGAAAAGTATGCCGAAGTAAACTACCGGATTGATCAGAAGGAACAGGCTTCCCATAAGAAGCTTCTTGAAGACAACCATCTCAAAGAAAGCTATAAGTATCGTTCCGAGTGTCACAAAGAAAAGTATTACAAAGGAGAAGATTATTGCTGTCATGGACTTTTTGCAGATCGATGAAGCAAATATCCCCACGCTTGCCGAGAAGAAGGCATATACAGTCACCATTCCGATGTATAAGAACAGTACGCCCCATGATATGCTGCCGCTCACGAAGGAAACTGCCATAAGCGGTACTGCTGCGATCGCAAACATCATTATCCTGACGATGACCGAAAGAAGCTTTCCCCATACTATCTGGAAAGGCTTGATTGCTGTTGTAAGCATGATATCAAAGGTCTGACGCTCCTTCTCACCTGAGATCGCAGCACCGGTCATTACCGGAATGACGAAGCTCATTATAAGAAGCTCCGCGATCGCTACTGTCGGGAAGAGCTTGCTGAAACGGTTATAATCCGATGAACTTACATTTCCTTCTCCGAAGATGCTGTTCAGGGAAATGATAAAGGTCAGCATCAGTATTACCTCAAACACGAGTATTTCTATGAAGAACCTCATTCCTCTCGCTGTTATTTTAATTTCTCTTTTTGTAATAGGATTAACCTGCATTTTGATTCTCTGCTCCTGTAAGCTGCATGAAAAGTGTCTCCAGGCTGTTTTCTTCTTTTCTGAAGCCTGTGATTATGATACCGTCTGAGATCAGATTGCCGATGAAATGGTTCATATCCTCGTCGGTTCCGCTGTTCGATATGATGATCTGATTCTCTCTGACCGACTCAAGAGTTGCTGTAGGGAACTCCTTGGCCTTGATGGCGGCCGGTGCCGTATCGCCCTTGATATCGATGATAACTCTGGCATTTTCCTTTCCTCTTCCGAGGATATTGTCTATGGTTCCGGCAGTTACTATCCTGCCCAGGTTCATGATTCCGATACTGTTACACATCTCGGAAAGCTCAGATAAAATATGTGAACTGATTATGATCGTCTTGCCCATGCTCTGAAGGTTCATGAGGAGCTCCTTCATCTCAACTCTGGCTCTCGGATCAAGGCCGGATGAAGGCTCATCAAGTATCAGCAGCTCGGGATTATGCAGGAGGGCACGAGCTACACATAGCCTCTGTTTCATACCTCTCGAAAGAGAGTCAACGTATTCATCCACCTTGTCGGTCAGATTTACCAGTTCAAGCAGTCCGCCGGTCATATTCTGAACCTCACGGTAACTGATACCGTAAAGCGAACCGTAGAATTCCATGTATTCACTGACCTTCAGATTATCATAGACTCCGAAGAAATCCGGCACATAGCCTATCGATTTCTTCACCAGATCCATGTTCTGCTTCTGGTTCACTCCATTGATCCAGATATCGCCCGAAGTAGGTCTGAGAAGTCCGCTGACCATCCTTATGGTCGTCGTCTTACCGGCTCCGTTAGGACCCACAAAGCCGAAGAGATCGCCCTTCGGAACATGCAGATTGATGCCCTTTACGGCCGGGAAATTTTTATAATATTTTACAAGATTTGATAAATATAACATCCTGTACCTCTTTACTATTCAATAGTTCCGACACTGTATATACATCCGTAGGAAAGCTCGTTCACGTCGCCCTTTGCAAAGGAATCGTAATCAGAAGTGATTCCGATTATAACCTCGTCACTTTCTCTTCCGATGTCATCCAGTGCAAGGAAAAGTGCTGCGAGCATCCTGTAATCAATCTTCTTGCTTGACTTAAATCTTGCAGGTATCTGTGTATTATCGCCCGAATAATAGTAGTAGCCCGAATAAACGATATTTGATGAAACCGCAAGCTTATCACCTGACTTAAGTCCCTTAACGACAACAAGATCGTCATCCTTAAGGATCAGCACATAGTCGAAGTCGTATTCGGTATCATTCTGAAGAGTACCGCTTATTCCTACCGACCAGCCGCTGGTATATGAAAGTGACAGACTTCCTGATTCGTGATTCTCGGAGAGTCCTACAAAATATCCTTTATCAAAGCTTCCGCTGCCGTCATGAGATATCTTGGTAGTGCCACCTTCGGTGCTTACATGGTAATCGGTTATATTTCTTCCGTTGTAATTTCCGTAATCATTTAATATGGTTCCTACACCGATTATATTGTTCTTAAGGTTAATCGATATATCACCTGATTTACTTGAAAATATAGCTGAATATGTCTTTCTTACCCCGCTTCCATCCGCGTTCGCCAGGGTTACGTTTGATATATTACTGTTTGAGAGTCTGAATTTTCCGCCGTAGATCATGATGACTACCATTGTAAGGATCGTCACTGCCGGGATGGCCACCCAGAAATACTCTCTCTTATTGGTCTTCTTGAGGAGGAGGTAGAGCACCGGTCCGATCAGAAGAACGTAAGTCAGAACTATCAGCTTAAGTCCGCCTGTGCTTATCTTCTTCAATCCCTCGATGCTTTCAAAATACGTCTTAACATCGCGAAGATCCATATTTGAATTCTTATATGAATAGTAGAAGCCTGAATTGTTGTAACTGTCCAGATATGAGTAGTACATGATCTGATCGATGGACTGAAGATTATAAAAGTCAGGATCAAGGAAACTGATCTGTGACAGAAGGATCACGCCCCTGCCCTTTCTCTTGTACATACCCTGAACGGAATACGATACTGTGTCGTATGAATAACCGTAGCTGATGTCCGCCATGGTTATATCACACATATCATTTGTTGCGTAAACATACATCTGAGCGTTCTGATGGCCTTTAACTTCGGCATCGATAAAGTCCCCTGAAAAGCCTTTCAGTGTTTTATCTTCATTCTTACCGGTTCCAAGATACAGGATTCCACCGTTTGAAACGAAGTTCTCAATCTGTCCGATAGTTCCTGATGAAAGCTTTGATGTATCGTAATCATCTATAATTAGATAGCTCAGTTTGCCGATTTCCTTGATGATATTTGTTTCATTAAGATCAACCAGCTCAACCTCATAGAATTCTTTGAGTCTCTCGAGTTCCTCACCGTCCATGTCAAGGTATGAAAGCTTGGCATTATCGCTGCTGAGGACGCCGATATATATCTTATCTTCACCCGCGTTGATGAAGAGGTCATTGTTGTTTACCGAATAAACCTCATTCATATTTTCATCAAGAAGGGAAATGATTATCTTAAGATTCGTATCCGTATAGCCTTCTCCCGGAATCATAAGACTGAAGCTTTTCTCAGTCTTCTCCGGAAGATCTATCCTTGTATCATATGCAATTGAATCTTCGGAATTATTGATTATTGACAGTCTGACATAGCCGGAGAAGTTCTCAAATCCACTATAGGCAGTGATGGTCACGTTATAATAATCATCACCTGTCCCCTTCTTTGCAACCGAATCGAGACGGTAACGTCCGTTGCCCTGAGACCCGCTCGGATCAGACGCTTCGGTGGTATCCTCGGTATCCTTATCGGTCGCGGTGGTACGTTTCTCCATCTGCTGTTTTGCCGAAAGAACACCTCCCGGATCTGTGTTTCTTTCCGCTGCCAGAACCCCTGTACAGACTGTCGAAGAAAATAATAGAATTGTTAGAATTAATAAAAATACTTTTTTAGCCTTCACTTTTGACACCTTTTTTCAAATATGTTATTATCGTCTCCGTAAGCAGAACAGGTAATCGCGGATGATATATCATCCCTTAACAGGGAAATGATATCATATGAGGAAAGTCCGGGCTTCACAGGGCAGGATGCCGGATAACGTCCGGGAGGGGTGACCCTCGGAAAGTGCAACAGAAATAAACCGCTGCTCTTGCAGTAAGGGTGGAAAGGCGAGGTAAGAGCTCACCGCTCGGCTGGTAACAGACGAGGCTCTGTAAACCCCATTCGAAGCAAGGCCAAGACGAAGCTATATGGCTGCCCGTCATACTTCAGGTAGGTCGCTTGAGGTCTGTGGCAACACAGATCCTAGATAGATGATTACCCAACGACATAACCCGGCTTATCGTTCTGCTTACGCTTTCTAAAAGCTTTCCGTCGCTTCGATTCCGAAGCATATACCATATATACGAAGATAATTACATATTTTATGGAATATTTATACATTTTTATTTATGGATACATATACCTATGCAGTTGTATTTTCGGCAACTGAAACGGTATATGTATCTATTTTTTATATAGTTATGCTTCAGATATCGAAGCAGCCGCCTCCGATGAACTCCCTTATTATCGAAGTCTGCGGCACATTTGTCGTTTCAAATCCCAGGAAATAATCAAGGAATTTCAGCAGTCTGTTAGCCTCAAGATACTCTTCACAGTCACGCGGAACAGCGAAGAGAAGTGGCTCGGCATACTGCTTTATAGCCGACAATTCATAGATCAGAGCAGAATTGAACATGATATCCGCTTCCTCCTGGAATGGGAAGATGTTCTTCTCTTCTCCTCTTCTTACGGACGGCCACATACTGATGGTTCTTCTTGCGTCATTCCCCCTGGTTCGCGCATCTCTTATGATACGTCTGAGCAGCCTTCCATCCGTTGTAGCTATCCTGTTATGTTCATCTACATTCAGCATATTTAACGCGCTGATGTATATTTTAAACTTCTCGTTCTCCGGCAATGCCTCAGACATCTTCGGATTAAGCGCATGTATGCCCTCACACACAAGCACGTCGCCCTTATTCATCTTAAGCATATTGCCATAAACCTTCTTGCCTACAGTAAAATCAAACTTCGGCATATCCACTTCTTTTCCCTCGAGAAGCTCAGATATTTTATCACCGAAAAGCTTGAGATCCATAGCCTCAAGGCATTCAAAATCATAATTTCCGTTCTCGTCCTTCGGAGTCTCTTCTCTCTCCTTGAAGAAATTATCAAGTGCGATAGGATGTGGATGCATACCATGAGCGCGAAGCTGTATGCTGAGTCTGTGAGAAAATGTAGTCTTGCCCGAAGATGAAGGTCCTGCGATAAGTATAACTCTCTTATCCTCCTCAATTATCCTCTCCGCAATATCCGCTATCTCTTTCTCCATAAGAGCTTCCTGAACAAGCATAAGATCGTTGATGCCGCTTTCGGTGATAACTCTGTTGATATCACCAACGCAGTTGATCTCCATCATTCTGCCCCAATCCTCAGAGGTTCTGAGAACTCTGTGAAGCTTCTCCGGAGCCTCATAAACGATCGGTGCATCAAGATCCTTCCTGTTAGGAAACGCGAGAACAAAGCCGTCATCGAATCTCACAATATCAAAAGCCTTGAGATAACCCGTCGAAGACGGCATATATCCATAAAAATAATCATAATAACCGGCGAGATTATAAAGGTTTATCCTTGAAACACGTCTGAAATCAAGGAGCTTAACCTTGTCCTTAAGACCCATAGACGCAAATTTCGCTCTCGCCTCATCCGAACTGAAGGATCTCTTATCGATCGGAAGGTCATCCTCGACAAGCTCCTTCATCCTGTTTTTAACATCATTTATAAGCTCATCCGTGAGCCTTATATTATCGCTGATACGGCAGAAATACCCCTTACCCAGCGAATACATTACATCAATATTATAATCCAGTCTGCCCTGCAGAACGTCATCAAAAGCCTTCATCATAAGAAGCGTCAGACCTCTCTTGTAGATGTCAAAGCCTATGGTTGAATCAATCCCAATAAATTCAACCTCCGAGCTGTTCTCCAGAAAGAAATTCATCTCGCGAAGCTTTCCGTCAACAGTCGCCGCTATGTAATCCTTCTTCTTTTCAGGCACAACAAGTTCAGCCAGAAACGAGAGCTCGGTTAATTGATCCACACTTATCTGACCTGTTTTATCGCCTGCAATATAGCTGATATTTACCTTCTCCATCGTACTCCTTCCTCAATCCAGAAATACTTTTGCTATTCATAACCCTTGCCAATATAAGATATGAACGTTAATATTCATACACCTAATACTACATTATTGATTATAACACAATATAAATACATTTGTCTTTTATTATTCTTAACAATTGATAAATCCTGCAAATAGGAACTGCATGATCCGTGTCTGTCATTTCACAGATCATGCAGTGTTTCTCATAAATTTCAGGTTACTCGCCAATACCCCCGCTCATTTTCCGAAGAACAAACTCTATCTCGCCCAGTTCCTTCCTGATCTCTTCCCGCCTTGTAACCACCAGCGGACTGCAAGGCTGAGAGAGAGTATCGTAGATCGTGCCGAGTGACCTTTTTCTTTTTTCCAGGTACTCTCTAAATACAGGGTTCTTCTTATTGATGAGGTTTTCTCCATATTGTATAAGGATCAATCTCTCATCTTCGATGTTTACCGTGTGTACTGTGGCATCACTGTTTTCACCATACACAGCATCCGCAACATCCACTACCGGTTGTGAAGTGCCATCACTGTTTTCTTTATGAATAATACCTGCTTCGTCAACATCAGCTGACAGCTGTGAAGTACCAACATACTCCGCACAGATAATATTATAATATTTTCCATCTTCACAGATCATATCCTCATCCATGAGTTTGAAACCATGTTCAAGTAGACACAGTCTTACCTCCGGTACATCTGACTGAGGCGAAAGTATCAGCTTATATCCCGGTACAAATACATCCGCGCCCTCAATGATGGATATCACAAGCTTTCCGCCCATTCCCGCTACGACTGCAGCATCTGTCTCGCCCTTCTTCAATCCGGCAAAACCATCCGACAGTCTGATGTCGATTTCTGCACCTTCTGATGTTCCCAGATACCTGTCGATATTCTTACGGGCTGCCTCAAGCGGTCCCGGATTTACATCCATTGCGATCACTTTATCCGCAATACCGTGCTGCATCAGATAAATACTTACAAAGGCATGATCACAGCCGATGTCCGCAACTCTGTACGTCTTATTATCCTGCTCTCTACTGCGCGATACCATATCAGCCACCGCCAGCATTCTTTTTGACATTCGTCCAGTTACACTACTCTCCAAGTCAACTCCTCCGAGTACCAAGCATTTCTCACATAACTACGGTTTTTAACGATTCGCGCTTAGGTATACCTCCGAAAGCGTTTTTCACCTACGGTTGAGGAGGTATATCTAAGCGCGATATATTCAATACTGTATGCGACTACTCAAGGAACTCTTTCAGCTTACGGCTGCGGCTAGGGTGTCTCAGCTTTCTGAGAGCCTTAGCCTCAATCTGTCTGATACGCTCTCTTGTAACGCTGAATTCTCTACCAACCTCTTCAAGAGTTCTGGCTCTTCCGTCATCGAGACCGAAACGGAGACGAAGAACCTTCTGCTCTCTTTCGGTAAGTGTTCCGAGTACCTCAACAAGCTGCTCCTTAAGAAGGGTAAATGCAGCTGCTTCCGCAGGAACAGGTACATTTTCATCCTGAATAAAGTCTCCAAGGTGGCTATCTTCCTCTTCGCCGATAGGTGTCTCGAGAGAAACAGGTTCCTGAGATATCTTAAGTATCTCTCTTACTCTGTCGACAGGGAGATTCATCTCCTCTGCGATCTCATCAGGGGTCGGTTCACGACCGAGCTCCTGGAGTAACTGTCTTGAAACCCTGATAAGTTTATTGATGGTCTCAACCATATGCACAGGTATTCTGATGGTTCTTGCCTGATCGGCTATAGCTCTTGTGATAGCCTGTCTGATCCACCATGTTGCATATGTACTGAATTTATATCCCTTTGTATAATCGAACTTCTCAACTGCCTTGATCAGACCGAGATTTCCTTCCTGAATAAGGTCAAGGAAGAGCATACCTCTGCCCACATATCTCTTGGCAATGCTGACAACAAGTCTGAGGTTGGCTTCAGCAAGCTTCTTCTTAGCTTCTTCACCCTCATCGCCGCCATCTTCCATCTTCTTGGCAAGCTCGATCTCCTCTTCAGCTGTAAGAAGAGGTACCTTACCGATATCCTTGAGGTACATACGTACAGGATCCTCGATACTTACGCCTTCAGGAACTGAGAGATCGATCTGCTCCATATCTATTTCTTCTTCATCATCAAGCTCAAACAGAAGATCGTCCGGTTCAACATCGTCATCATCTTCGGTTATAGTAAGGACATCAACCTTATTACGCTCGAAGAAATCGATAACTCTGGTCATATTATCATCTGTAAGGAATTCCTGCTTATCCTTAAATGCATCAATGATCTCTGTGTCTTCGATAACACTCTTCTTGCTCTTAGCCATGACAAGGAGCTTCTCAAGTGTATCGTTGAAGAGTTTTTCATCCTCTTCGCTCATCTTAGGCTTTCCTTCCGAATCATCCGGGTTATCGAAGGCATTTGCTGATTCCTTTTCCTTCTTCTCAGCCTCATCGAGAAACTTGTCAGCTGCTGCTTCAAGCTCAGCGCTGTTACTCATTTCCGGCTCTGTTTTCTTTCTTCTTGTTGCCATTTCTTTATACCTCCAGTCGATTAAGACTTTGTTTCATTTTGATAAGTTCCATGAGCTTTGCAGGATCGTTCTCACTATTTTTGAGATCATGATCAAGCCGATTCTGTTTAACCTTGATCACTATGTCCCTGAGTGCCTTCCTCTTCTCATCGTCCTCCAGCTGTCCGGCCAGCTCTGTAGATATCATCGCCGCAACCTTCTGCTGTTTTTCCATGTCATCATATTGATCTATGATTGCTGCCGGGCTTACGCTTTTCTTCTCTCTGTATTGTTCAAAAAGCTTTGCAGCAACAGATTTTATATCTTCATCCGTAAAATCTTCTTCGGAAATAGTCCCGTCCAGCCTCTCAAAAAGCTCAGGATCATTTACCATCCATGTGAGGAGCAGTCTCTGATGCGCCGCCGCAGTTTCTTCCGCCTTATCGATTTTTCTGCCAGCCGGCTGAGATTCTGTCGGTACACCTGCAAAGATCTTCATACCGGATTGCACACCCTGCGAACCTCGTCCCGGTGCAACCACTGTTCTTTCAATCTGAGCCTTCAGTGAAACCTTATCTATGGAATATTTATTACAGATGCTTTCCATATAGCTGTTTCGCCGGACCGGATCCTCTATCATCTTGAGCAGTCTTGCGATGCTGTTGATGAAGGTGGTTCTCTCCTCCGGATCACTCTGGTTATATTTTCCCGCATCATCGTCAACCTCGAAGATGAGTCCCGGTTTCGCATCCTTTATGCGGTTCTCAAACTCCTCGGCACCGAGGTTTTTGATAAATTCATCAGGATCCTTGTAAGGCCTCATGTCGATGACTCGCTGCTGCATATCTGCGTTTCTGAGTATCTCGATTGCCTTTCTCGTGGCCGCTCTTCCGGCATTATCACTGTCGTAGGCCAGATAAACCTCTGTGCTGTATCTTTTGATGAGCAGCGCCTGCTCCTCCGTAAATGCAGTTCCCAACGAAGCAACCGCATTGTCGAAGCCTGCCTGATGCATCGCGATAACGTCCATATAGCCCTCGCAGAGGATGATGCCCCTCCTCCGGCTGCGTCTCGCTATGTTCATGGCGAAGAGATTGCGCCTCTTATTAAAGATCTCCGTTTCCTTGGTGTTCACATATTTCGGAAGACCGTCTCCCAGAACTCGTCCGCCAAAGGCTATGACCTTGCCCCCGATATCTGTTATAGGAACCATGACTCTGTTCCAGAAAACGTCCTGAGCGCCGTATTTCTCCGTGAAATTCACGAGTCCGCTGTCGCGCAGCATATCGTCGGAATAGCCCTTTCCTTTTAAATATTTGTACAGGTCATCGCTGTAAACATCCGCAAAGCCCAGTCCGAAGGACGCGATCGTCTCGTCCGTGAGCCGTCTCTTTTCCTTATAATAATCATATCCCAAACGTCCCCTGTCGGTTTTCGTAAGGAGATAATGGAAATACGCCGCCGCGCTCCGGTTGATCTCGCGAAGGATTTCCTTCCTGCTTTCCTGCTTCTTCTGAGAAGGAGTAAGCTCAACCTCCGGAAGCGAAACGCCCGACCTGTCAGCCAGATATTTCAGAGCCTCCTGGAAGGTGAAATTCTCATACTGCATCAGGAAGGTGATAACATTTCCGCCCGCTCCGCAGCCGAAGCAGTGATAAATCTGCTTGGCCCTGCTCACATGAAAGGACGGTGTCTTCTCATTGTGAAACGGACAGCAGCACATATATGAATTGCCGGTTCTTTTCAGACCTATTATGCTGCCGATCACATCAACTATATCGTTTTTTTCTCTTATTTCTTCAATTATCTCATCTGAATAGTACATTGAATCTGCCTTTTATGTCCGCGAACATTCCGTGAAACCGTATAGATTTTCATCTATTCGTATACAATCCGCTAAACTTACCTTAGCAAACTGCGGCCAAATCATTTTATTTCACTGCTTCATACCATAGTCCATGAACGCGGTATATAAATATCTTTATATTTCATAACTGCATAATTATCTGTCATTCCGGCTATATAATCACATACAACTGTTTCTCTGCTTTCTCCCTGATCTATCATCCGGAGATATTCAAGGCTCATTTCCTCAGGATGAGCATTATAATGCTCAAACAGTCTTGTGACTATCCTCTCCGCCTTAACCTCTTCACCCTTTGCAGCCTTGCTGGTGTAGAGATTCTCAAACATAAAGCTTCTCAGATCAAAAAGTGCATCACGGAACTCCTCCGACATAAGTATATCCGGCTTATCCATGGAGGTTCTGATCACGTCATGTATCAGATTGTCAATTCTGTCTCTGGTATTATGCCCGAGAACGTCCGAAAGCTTGCCCGGGATACTTTTTTCAGAGAGTATTCCGGCTCTGATACCGTCGTCAATATCATGACTGATATATGCTATTTTGTCAGAAACTCTGACAATTTTACCTTCAATTGTTGCGGGAGTGAGGCTGGTCTTGTGATTGAGGATGCCATCCCTGACCTCCCAGGTCAGATTGAGGCCTTTCCCGTCCTTCTCCAGCTTCTCAACAACTCTGACGCCCTGTTCATTGTGCCTGAAAGGCTTTCCCAGTGCCGAGGTAAGTGCTCTCTCGCCTGCATGTCCGAAAGGCGTGTGCCCCAGATCATGTCCAAGCGCTATAGCCTCAGTCAGATCTTCATTGAGCCTAAGGCTTCTAGCGATAGTACGAGCTATCTGGGCAACCTCAAGAGTATGCGTGAGTCTCGTTCTGTAATGGTCACCATAAGGCGACAGGAAAACCTGCGTCTTATGCTTAAGACGCCTGAATGCCTTGGAGTGAATGATCCTGTCCCTGTCTCTCTGATAGACAGTACGGATATCACACTGTTCCTCCTCCCTATCTCGCCCCTTTGATTCGTCACTGAAGGAAGCATAGGGACTAAAGATCTCATGCTCTCTTTTCTCGATTTCCTCTCTGATATTCATATTTTCACCTCTGGATTTCCCCCGCAGAATTCTGAAGCGTCACAATTTATTGTTCTGCAAAACTTTTGGAAAACCTTTTTTATTTTTATCAAAATTTTGCACTAAAAAAGCATCCCGAATCAATCGATCCGAGATGCCTCTTCCTAATTATATTAATTATTGAGTTGATAAATAGTCTGTATACAAAAACATCTGAATTGTTATTTATCTTTTTATAACAACCTTATTCCATGAGCATTTTTCCAAATGATACCATATCAATATCATTCCATGCTGTACCTATCGTGTCTTTACTCTCATCAAAGATTATTGATTTCTTCCACTTATTTTCGAGATAATCATATTCTGTATTAACATCATTGTTTGTCAGATATTGAATATAATAATCACGAGAATCCGTTGAATTATCATCAGTTATTACATAGAAGATATAACCAAGTTTACTCTCTGAAATCTCTGTTGCCTCGCCCTTTTTAAGCTTCTCAAGTTTATCCTCGCCACCGTTAGTAGTGCTGTATCCTTCATAGGATGTTGTCTCACTCGAATAAGCATCTACACCATATTTACTGATAACTTCCTTATAATCAGCTCCTCCGAGTATTTCTTCACGAGCCTTTACTGCATTATCATATGCTGACTGTTTTTCAGCATCAGTTACTGTCGCATATGAACCATCAGAATTGGAAACCGGCATTCCGTCTGAATCGACCTGAACAGTAGGAAAGGTTATTACGTAAGCTTTAAAGAATCTCTTATCGCCATATTCCTTCTGATATTTCTCTGTATATTCCTGACCCAGGCGGTTTTTCTCATCGTGCTTAAATTTCTCAACGATCATCTGCTTTCTATATTCTTCATAGACCGTTTCCTTGGAAATACCACATTTTTCAAGAGCTTCTGAGCACGACTGTATGAAGGTGTCTGCATAGTTTCTCGCCATCTCTTCATCTTCCTCATCCGTTACTATACCTGAAGCCATAGCTTCTTTGTAAATACAATATGTATCATGCAGGCTTACGATTGCCTGAGACTTACAAACATCAGGGAGCGAGTTTATGTTATCTTCCGTGACTGTATATTGTCTGTACTCCATTATCAGATAAATAAGTGCAACATCCAGATGAATTGTTTCATCACCCATCTTAAAAACTTCTGTAGATTTAACATACTCCGAAGAATAAAGGTTCTGCACCTCTTTATTATCTCCACTATTTTTCTTGCCCTTTTTCTTTCCTGCGCTGCAGGCTGTCATTGATGACAGGATAACAGCGAAAATAAGAAAAATCGCTGCATGCCTTCTTATTTTTAACTTCATCTTTTGCCTCCATGATCTATGTGATCAATTTAATATATAATATGCCGGTCAGACATATGTCTTCACGGTATTCTTTCCTATAACCATTTACCGGAACGATTATTTAGCGGATTTATTCTTTACTGTATTCTTTGATCCGCTGTAAGTCTTATTATCCACAGGCTTTGTCTTGTTTCCTGTATATTTTGAAAGCGCGTTTGCTCTGGCAGCCACACCATCACTGTGAGTTGAAGCATAGGCCTGATCTTCACGCTTCTTCTGTTCCTCTTCCTGAGTAACCTTGATCTTCTTAAATACATTTCTGATGGTCATGGTACTGAGATATGCCATCGTACCGAATGCAATCAGAAGGTAGAGATACCAAATCAGGAAAAATATAACCGGATTTTTGATCGTGTAATATAAAGGAACAAACCAGATAAGAAAAATCTTGGCAAAATCCCACAGATTACCGAGCGAGAGAAGCAACGCATTCTTGAATGTATTTATTATAGTATTTTCATATCTTGCAGTAAGCGGAAACAGGAATGCCATTACAAGTGCAAGAACAATAAGCTCTGCCACAAGAACTACAGTGTATAATCCGGCAATTACCCCCGGCTGTGTGAGAACAAGCAGATACTCTGCAAACATAACTCCCAGAATACCGATCACTATCAGCCATTCTAGAGTAGCCTTCTTGAAGTTCTTCTTAAACTCAGTGAAGTATTCCTTTATGATCATTGCATCAGAATTGCCTTCCTGAAGCCTTATACACATCGAAAAGAGCGCCGTGATCGCCGCGCCGATGGTTACAACGCCAAGACAGGCAATTATAAAACATATATTAAGAGCAAATATGTTACCGAAAGCAGTCATGAAACGCCTGAGAAGCGGTTCCTTCTTCTCATGAGTAGCATTCTCTCTCTGGATCATCTCATCATATTGCTTCATCTGGGTAGTGTAGATGAAACCATTCTCCTCGTCAGGAGCCTCAGCAACAATAGATTTATCAAGAGACTCAACAGTTTCAGCAGCTTTTTTTACGTCACCGGACACTTCAGTTTCAGTAACTGCTGATTCATCTATAACCTGTTTAATCTTCTTATCAGTGTTTTTTGATTTATCCTTGTTTGATTTTTTCTTCTCAGACACGATTATTCTCCGTAATATCTTATTTTCACAAACCATTACACATTATAACAAAAAATCTTGAAAAATAAACAATTATTTGAAAATATCACGAAATTATCACATTTTGCGCTATGATTTAAAACATCTCGAGTTTTATTATGTTATAAACCAGTCATTTCATCACCAAAAATCTACATTTTCATGTTCCATGCATGCAGCCACTCGGCTCATTATCTACACAAAAAAAATCACAGGATGCATGAAACCGTGCATCCTGCAATTTTCTTATAAAAGTTATAAATTCTATTATTCCTTAACTCCACCAAGTGCAACACCTGCGATGATATACTTGGAAAGGAAGAAATACATTATAAGAATAGGAATTACTGTAAGTAAAAGTCCTGTGTAAATCATACCCATATCCTGATGCTTATCATCTGCCTGAAGAGAAGCAACGAACATAGGCATTGTCTTCTTCTCCGGCTCAGTAGCAAGGAGGATTGAAGGTGTGTACAGATTGTTCCAGCAGCCTACGAATGAGAAGATGGCCTGTGTTGCCATAGCCGGCTTAAGAAGAGGAAGAACGACCCTGTTAAAGGTTCCGAACTCACTCGAACCATCGATTCGTGCAGCTTCAACTATCTCGAGCGAAAGACCGGTTTCCATATACTGCTTCATGAAGTAAACAGTAGTTGGTGCAGCCATCGCAGGGATAATAAGTGGCCAATATGTACCATACATATCGAGTTTATGCGTAAGCTTGATGAAACCAACGATAGATACCTGTGTCGGGATCATCATGATCGCGTAAATAAAGCCCCACATGAAATTTCTAAGTTTAAAGTTATATGCTGTAACCGCATAAGCTGTAAGTGAACTTACATAGATCTGAAGAATTACAGTAGGAACAGTAACAATAAGTGAATTGGCCATAGCCTGAAATACATTTACTGTTCTGACTGCCTTAGCGGCATTCATCAGATTTTTAAAGTTTGTACCTAAATGACTTCCCGGAAGAAGCTTAATTCCTGATGCTATTTCAGTAGTAGGAAGAGTCGAATTGATAATCAACATGTAGAATGGGAATATAGACAAAAAACACAGAAATATACATACTATGTATTTAACGGCCTTACTTGCACCACTCTTTTCTTTTTTATCCGCTTTCACAGTCCCACCTACCTTTCGTTCTTATTCTTTTTTTCGCTGGTTGCGATGTAGAATATCATACTAATTGCAAGTGTAACCACGAATAATACTACAGAATAAGCAGCCGCTCTTCCTATATCCTGACGGTTACCCGTATCTGTATAGTTCTTGATAAGCATGGTAACAGTCTGTGTAGACCTTGCATTTTCGCCAAAAAGTTTAACGATTGGGCCACCAATGTCTTCTCTGTTGAAGAGTGATGGGATATCGAACATCTGTAAACCACCGATAGCTGAAGTAACAAGTGTAAACTGAAGGATAGGTTTAAGCAGTGGAAGAGTGATCTTGAAAAACTGCTGTCTTTCATTAGCGCCGTCAACCATTGCTGCTTCATAAAGCGATGGACTGATTCCCAGAATTCCAGCAGAAAGCACGATCATCGTATTTCCATACCACATCCAGAACTGAATAAAGGCTATGATTAGAAGTGCGCCAAAACCGTGTGTAAGGATACCACTCTTAGGGAATATACCCGCTTTGATAAATAATCGTGTAACACTGCCTCGTACACCAAATAACTGGTAAAAAAGAACGGCAATTGTTGCTGCCGTAACGATATTTGGCATATACATTATAACCTTGAATGCAGCAGCGCCTTTGATCTTATAGGTTGTACTTGAGAACCATGCAGCAAGAACAAGCGCAAGGAGTACCTGTGGTATGAAATTGAGAATCCATATGATTATTGTAACAAGAATAGCCTGCCAGATATAATGCTGTTCACCGGTACTGCCGAAAACATAATGAGTAAAGTTTCCAACGCCCTTAACAATAGTAGACTTTCTTCCCTGCCATTCAGTATAATCGAATGAACTTGTAAAGGTCAGAATCAGAGGATACAGCTGAAATATAGCAAACACTATAAAGAAGAGAAGGCTGAAGTAGATACCATATCTTCCGTGTTCAACGGTTTTATGTTTTTTCAAAGTATTACCCCCGTTTTTATTAAATACGCACCACCAACAAACTGGTGGTGCGCTTAAGTCTAAAGTGTAATGATCTTAAATTTCAAACACCTAATTACTCACTAAGATGCTGCTCTGTCTTAGCCATCTCTTTGATGTATGCAATAGCATCATCTACAGATGTAATTGCAGTATTCTCAGGATCGTTAAGGTTATGTGAAGCTGTGTTCATGTATGTCTGGATGAACTGATCTACATATGTTTCCTTATCGAGTGAAAGGCCGTTAGCTGCATCAACCCAGATTTCGAATGGGTTCTGTCCGCCAAGGAACTTAGTAACTGCGAAATCAGCTGAAAGCTCGCCGTTGAGAAGTCTCTCATTAGCAACCTTGTTAGCTGAGCAGTTTGTATCACAGTCAGAGTTTACAAGCTTAACTGCGAAGTCTGTATCACAACCGATCATGTAAAGGATCCATGCTGCAAGCTCTGGGTTTGGAGTATCCTTACCCATGCATACAAATGTTCCGCCCCAGTGATATGCCTTAGGACCTACTACAGCGCCCCAGTCACCATCTGTTGCACCGTTGCCCTGCATAGTTCCTACGAACCATGGGCATCCGAAGTAGCAGAATACCTTAGAATCGCTCTTCATATCTGCATACCAAGCATCATTCCACATACCAACTGTTCCGTTTGTAAGACCTTCATCATAAAGCTTCTTAGCATACTCGATGTACTGTGTTACAGAATCCTCAATTGTAAGCTTGTCATCTGTAACCCATGGATTCTTCTTTCCGTCCCAAACAGCATACTGAATATCATCAGGACCAGAAACGATAGCGTAACCTGCATCCTTAAGTTCCTTAGCTGTAGCGAAGAATGTATCCCAATCCTTAAGCTTCTCCTGAACTGTTGCAGGATCATCTGAACCGAATACAGTCTTAGCAATGTCTCTTCTGTAGAATACAGAACCAGGGTTTGCCTGATATGTTACAGCCTTAAGCTCTCCATTGTACTTAGCGTACTGAAGGTAGAAGTCATAGCAGTTATCAAACATATCATCTGTGAAACCATAGTCATAGAGATTAGCTGTCTTTGTGTCATCCTCTGACCAATACTTAGCGATACCGATATCAGCAGGAATGATTGAAGGATACTTCTCACCGTTTGCAAGGTTGTCATCAACGGCCTGAGCATACTTAGCATCACCACCACCAACGCCGAGGTTCATAGATGTATCAACATAATCTCTGTACTCTGGATAATCCTCAAGGAGAAGGTCAACAGTCTTACCGAAGTTAGCATCCCATGAATAAACATAGATCTTCTTTGACTCATCCCATCCATCTGTACTTGGAGCTGCGATAACACCTTCTTCTACAACATCACCAGTTGTAGCTTCTGTTTTTGTGTCTGCCTCTGTTGTAGTATCTTTTGTGTCTGCCTCTGTTGTTGTAGTAGGGGCTGCTGTTGTTGTTTCGTCTTTCTTATCATCGTCATCCTTACCGCAGGCTGCAAGAGAAAGGCCCATAGTAAGTGCGAGAGAAAGAGCAAGTGTTTTCTTAATCTTTTTCACAAGAAAAACCTCCTTTATTATGTGTGTTCTGTCTTGTAACTCATCATTTTTTCGTATCTCAAACGATTTATAATCAACAGCCCGAAGCTGTTAACGCCAAATGAATAAAATACTATTCAAATGATTGTTACGTTGAACATTCAATGCAATGTTGATTATAGGACATAATAAACAAATAAGCAAGTGTTTTTTTCAAAAATGCGATTTTTTTTGTTCAGTTTTACCATAACAAGCCCAAAACCCCTCAAATAATACAATAAAATGACGATTCCTTTGTGCATTTTTAAATATTTTGTGAACCCTCTTGCTTTAATTTGTAAATAATGTTTAAATTATGTAATAAATATTACATATACCGTTAGTGAGGATATACAAAAAATGAGAGAGATGTTAAAGGAATTTGAAGAAAAACCGAAGGAAACGGAGGAAGCCGATTCAGAAGACAGGCTGACCATGGCACTTATGTCCCGCAAGGAACGCCGAGCTAAGAAAAGAAGCATCATGAAAGCCCGAATGGCTGATATGACACGTAATGAAAAGATCAAATACATTGTCTACTATTATAAATGGCATTTTTTCTTTACCGTCGCCGCCATACTGATCTTCAGTGCATTGGCTATAACTATATACAAAAATTCACGACCTGTAAGCCTTTCAGCCGCAGTTCTGAACCCTGAAGACTCTATCGCGCTGAGCGACAAGCCTTTTAAGGAGTTTGTCAAGGATGCTAAGCTTGACAAAGGCCACCGCCTTCTTGCTGATGCGTATTATAATGTAACTCTTGAATATGAGCTTGCAAAAAATTCTGACATCAGCAGCGTGACTTCTCTCTCAATGCTGGTTAAGGACGACTACTATGATGTAATAATCACCAATCTTGCCGGACTTGAATATTGCAACTACGCATGTCTCCTCTTCTTTATGGATGACTATTTCGATCAGGAGGTTCTCGATACCTATAAAGATAAGATATATTATTCTTCTGATTTTGGAGACCCTGAAAATGCCAAGGCCGCTATCAATGCCAAGACAACAGAGGTTCTGATGGCTGTCGGCGATCGTTCAAAGCCTCTTGCCGTAAATATATCCGGCACGGAATTCGCCAAGAAGCTGAAGCTCGGCTACGATGATGTTTACATCTGCTTCCCTGGTGGCAAGGACCGCAATAAGGATCGCGCCCTGAAGTTACTCGAATATATTTTTAGATAATCGTCTGATTTTAAAATATTAAATACATTGTAAAGATAAAATGTCGGCTGACAATGTATCCCTTCGGTTGTAGATAAAATACGCCCTCAGGGACACATGTGTCAGCCGACATTTTGTATATCAATTGCAAGATTCTTCCTATGGAATAACCTATATATATTACTCGTCTTCTTCTGTCGCTGCCTTATCGTCAGCGATAGACATATCCATATTCATAACGAATCTCTTTCTTGCGAGTTCATCGCTGTCGAGGTATTCGTCGTAGGTTGTCTGCTTATCGATAAGTCCTGTAGCAGTAAGCTCCATGATACGGTTTGCCGTAGTCTGGATGAACTGATGATCCTGGCAGGCAAAAAGCACAACTCCAGGGAACTTGATAAGAGCATTGTTGAGCGAAGTGATAGACTCCATATCAAGGTGGTTCGTAGGCTCATCAAGGATGAGGCAGTTAGAACCCATGATCATGATTTTGGACAGAAGGCATCTGACCTTCTCACCTCCGGAAAGGACCTTAACCTTCTTGGTTCCGGCATCACCAGGGAAGAGCATTCTTCCGAGGAAGCCTCTTACATAGGTGGCATCCTTCTCCTCCGAATACTGTGTAAGCCAGTCAACCATGATAAGGTCATTGTCAAATTCCTTGGTATTATCCTTAGGGAAATATCCCTGTGAGGTTGTAACGCCCCACTTGTATTCGCCCTCATCCGGCTCTTCCTCACCGGCAAGTATCTTGAAGAGCATTGTTGTTGC